>CACXFB010000117.1 GCA_902766825.1 uncultured Lachnospiraceae bacterium | reverse complement strand
CTTTATAAAAATCAATTTGTCAGAACTGGTCAATAGCGTAGGGTTGACAAAACACTATGGATAACAAAAAAGTGCATACAGTTTAACGATTGGAAAGTTTTTGTAGATAGGTGTTTGCGATAAACAAACATCTTTTTTGTTTTTTGTTGACAATTTATAATGCACGGCTATAATGATATTGATAGGATGCGTTGACATAATCGCAACGTTGATAGTTGATATTGACATTGATTGCAATGAGTGATATTATAATAAAAGAAAAATGTATAAGGAGGAACTGCGTTATGTCAGATGTGTATAAGTTACCTGTATCATCTTATGATGAGTTGATTAAAATTATAAAAGTTTATGGAAGTGGGAAAGTAGGAGTTCCTATGTCACTAGATGACTTAGTAAAATCCTCGGGCATGAGCAAAACTATCATAAGTAAAAATAATGGATTTTTAGTTCAGTTAGGACTTATTAGTGAAGGTAATAAAAAAGCTCCTTCTGATATATGTAAAAAACTTGCAAATGCATATAGCATGAATTTGCAAGAACAAATTGTGATTATCTGGAGAGAAATAATTAATCAAGATGAGTTTATTACCAAAATGATCTCTGTAATTGGAATAAAAGGGAAATTATCAAAAAATGAGTATATAAATCATATTGTATTTTCTTCAAATTGTGGAAGCGGAGCTGGTTATAAAGCAGGTGCGGCAACTATTATTGAAATTTTAAAAACAATTAACGCAGTATCTGAGTATGACGGAAATATAATGATGGGAGATACAGATACAACTACTAATAATGGAAATATTTCAGACGTAAGCAATAATCAAATTGATGAAAATAATAATAAAACAAAAATTGAAACCCTACCAACACCAATTGAAAGTGTTGATACAACTTTCTTTGTGCAGCAGTATACTTGTGAATCAGGTAAAATCGCAAAGTTTATTATTCCAGAGGATGCTACTGAGGATGATTTATTGGGATTTAGAGATATATTGAGTATTACATTGAAAAGAAAATTTAAACTAAAACTTGACGATTAAATAATAACAGTTGATTTGTTATTGTCATAATTTCGATATGAAAGGCGGTGATTATTATGGATGTGATAACACGGGTAAAAGAAAAAGCACCATAAGTAGCTGGAACTACAATACGGTGCTGCTCGAGTACTTAGGCTCGAACCTGAACACTTTTACTTTAGCATATTATTATTAAAATATCAAGAAAAATCGTAACTTGCATGCATTTATCTGGAAAATAAATCATGCATAACCGCTACTTGGGTACTTAGGTTAGAACCTGAACAATTCATAACAAGTGCCTGAGTGGTTACCTCGGGGATAGTATGCTCTTATCCCTGTTGTACACCCAAAGGAGGTGCTGTTATGAGCAAAATTAATTCGCAGCGTAAGAGCTGTATTGATGTGTTTAACGCATTTTTGGTAACATTAGCAACATATGCCGGAATATATGAATTTCCGTGTATAAAAGCAACATATGATATTCCTAATAAGTTGATATCATTTTCAAAATGTATATCTTGTAAGGATTACAACCAGTGGGTTCATTTTTATGAAGATGATCATTTGTTTGAGCGTATCTGGCGAAATCCACAGAAGTACTTGGATATACTCAAACGATACAATGGTGTAATTCTTCCTGACTTCAGTCTCTACAGGGACATGCCATTGGTAATGCAATTATGGAATATCTATCGTAGCAGGGCTATTGGATTCTGGCTTCAGGTTAATGGTGTGAAAGTAATACCAAATCTAAGATTTGGGGATAGACGTACATATCGAATTTGCTGTGATGGAATTGAAAAACAATGTGTAATTGCAGTTGGCACTCATGGAAATCTTAAATTAGTACAAGACAGAGAGATATTTCTTAAGGGCCTAGATGTGGTTGTTAAGAGATTGCAGCCGGTGGCGATCGTTGTATATGGTGCTGCACCGGAAAAGTATTTTAAGAAATATAAAGATGCTGGAATAAGAATTGTGCAGTTTGATAGCAGTTATGCTACCTCTCATAAGGAGGTAGTGTAAATGGGTGCTGGATATCATGGAGGCTTTGGAAATACTAATGGTGCAACGCATGTAAATAATGATAATAAAAAGTATGAGACTGACGAGTCATTAAAATCAGAACTTAGAAGCAATAATATAAAATTTAATGAAGCTGATATGGTTTTCATTACTCGTGACAAGACAGGTCAAATAGTATGGCTTGAAAATGGTAGTTCTTCAGCTGGATTAACACATATTTTGGATGGAAAAGATGGAAGCCCTGGACATGCAAAAGATTTTGAAAGAGCGTTTGGCGTCCAACGACAAAATGTTGGCTCGTACCTAAAAGAGGTTATAAAAAATGGTTCTGTGGTTAGTAATCGACTCGTAAACATAGGTAATGGAAGGCAAGGCTACGAGAGGGTTTATGAGTATAAAGGAAACTACTATACAATGACAGGAATTGGTACGAATGGTTTTATTGTTTCAGCGTATCCAATTAGAAAGGATGATTTATAATGTATACAATCAAATTGATGAATGAGTATCTTCATGGCCCTATATGGGTATACGATGAAGAGGGATT
>CACXFB010000116.1 GCA_902766825.1 uncultured Lachnospiraceae bacterium | reverse complement strand
AGCTGCTTTTTTACATAATGGTCAGATAAGCAGTATGAAAAGTGATGAGATTGTTGCTATGGTTTCACAACATGGCGATGGAATCCGGGTTGGTTCAGCAGGAATAGAATTAGGAACAATAGATAAAAATAAATTATTGTACCTTGATGATAAAGATGTTTCTGAACTGATATACAGTTTCATTGAGTATGCACTTTTGAGGGAAGAAGTTCGGAGACGGAAGAAAAAAGAGAAGAGAGGATTAGAAAGAACAGAGAGGAATTAGCTAAAAAACAAGAAGAAAACAAAAAGACATTTCAGCAACAAGAGGAAGAAAAGAAAAAGAAGCAGGCAAAACTTGAAGAAAAGAAGAAAATAGAAGCTGAACGAAGAGCAAGAGAACTTAAAGAAAAAGAAGAGGCGTTTAAAAAAGTATTGGCTGGTGATTTTAAAAATATAGATTATATTATTAAAGATTCAAATGGAAAGCGTTGGTTTCAATGTGAGTTCTGTGGAAAAAAAGCAGCAGAAGAAGAGTTTGTTTCTCATGGTGGAAAAGGTAAAGTTAATATTGGTAAATGCTATGATTGTTTGAAGAATAATCCAGCTGCAAATGTAAAAAATCATCAAAATAATAAGAAAATATTCGATCCTAACGTATGTCCGCAGTGTGGGGGACAGCTTGTACAAAGAAGTGGAAAGTTTGGTCCTTTTAGGGAATGCAGTAATTATCCAAAGTGTAATTTTACGAGGTAAATACTTTAAAAGAAAATCTTTTAAGGTACTAAACAATAATATAGATTTTAGAAATGATTATTTAATATCAGAATCATTAGTGAAAACTAGAGTTATTGGAGGAAAATTTACATATGAAAAAACTTGAAATGTTATCTACGGAAGAAAATATAATAGATTGTTTATATAACGATACGACTGGTAGAAATGAGGATATTGTAAATTTCTATAGATTGTTGCTTATGCAGGAATCATCAGGGTCAATTGCAATTGATGGAAGATGGGGAAGTGGGAAAACTTTTTTTGTGAATCAATATGTAGGGAATAAATACAATGTCATAATTGGAAAATGTGAATTCACAAAGGAGTCTAAGGATTTTGCGATTAGAATTTCAAGTATGTTGTCGAGATATGCTGATTTTTCATTGTAATATGTTGATTTATCGTATCAAGGTAATAGAAGATAATAAAGCTAATAAAAAACGATTTAGTGAAAGATAAGATGGAGGTGTAGCATGGCTATTCCAAAGATAAAAAAACAGGATATTATCAATGCTTTTAAGTACATTGATAAAAATGGTGTGCCTTTGCAAAATCAAAGCACGAAATATGAGCTTGTTACTGAGGATGGAAAGAGGTATCCGCCAAAGTATGTAATAGCAGTGGCTGCTCACATAGGAAATGATGTGGAGATTTCTACCAATGGATTTACTGCTGTTGAGGCAAAGAGTTATCTGCAGGGACAGGGTTACAACATAGAAACAAAGCAGGAGAAATATGAACTGGTTATTACTGCGGATAGAGTGGAATCCACGGATGAACGTTTTACTATGGACAACCTTGGCCTTGGAGATAATTATAAGACTTTAGGAGCACTGTTTAGAAAAGCAAATGGTGAGGAAATAAAGCGTTCTTACAGTAAGGGTGAGAGAAGAAATTCAAATCAGACTCTTCCACGTATTGCCTGCCAGATATACGAGAAGCAGATTGCAGGTATGACTGTTGAAGATAAAGAAAGCTTCCCGGTATGTAAATATAGGCCATCCGATGAGATGATTTGTGGTATTTATCCAAGTGTAGAGGAATTCAAAAAGCATCGAAACACAATAGAATATTTTATATACAGCTATGATAATGGTCGACAGTTTGTAATTTATTGTTGGAATATATTTTCTACAATCATCTTTGTACAGGAATGTCTGAAGCGTTTTGGTGAGCAGGGAGATCGGTTTGTATTGACTTATCGTGATAAGGATGAAAAAGAAACAGTTGATGATGAAAACGAGACAGCAGCAAAGGAAGAACTGGCACAAAAATTTAAGGGATATCAGAATCCTTTTTCATCGATGCTGATAGAGTCGAAAAATATTATTTTCCGTGGGGCACCCGGTACCGGAAAGTCATTCCTTGCAAAGGAGATTGCAGCAGATATCATAAGTGATGGTTATTTTAATGACTATACACTATTAACTGCAGAACAAAAGAAACAGGTAGAGTTTGTACAGTTTCACCCGAACTATGACTATTCGGACTTTGTTGAAGGACTGCGTCCAAAGGTAAATGATGATGGCTCAATGGGTTTTGAATTGCAGGATGGTATTTTCAAGAAGTTTGTTGAACGTGCTAGAAAGAATTACGATGATTCGAAGAAGTCCAAAGATGTTGTTGAGCAGGAAGTTATGGCACAGGATGCAATGAATGCTTTCTTTGATGATATAGAGCTTGGAGTGGATAAGTTCAAGACAACAAAGGGCAGAGAGTTCTTTATCACCGGAATAGATGATAAATATATTGACATTTCTATTCCAGGAAATGATTCAGTTAATAAGTTGAGACTTAGTGTGAATGAAATCAGAACTATGCTTGAATCTGGAAAGAGTTTTGAAAAAATCAGTGACATCACAGTATTAGTTGGTATTAAGAATAATCAGCAGAGATTCTCGTATGATCTTGCATTGTATAAAGAAATATTAAAAAAGAAAAATAAGCTTTCCAAAACTGTTACAAAAGTGACTGAGTTGAAAAAATATATCTTTATCATTGATGAAATTAACCGTGGAGAGATTTCAAAGATATTTGGGGAACTGTTTTTTTCAATTGATCCGGGATACAGAGGAAGAGCGGGAGAGATATCAACCCAGTATTCAAATTTGCACACGGATTCAAATGAAAAATTTTATATTCCGGACAATGTGTATATCATTGGAACAATGAATGATATTGACAGATCTGTGGACAGCTTTGATTTTGCTATGCGTCGTAGATTCCGGTTTGTAGAGTTGAAAGCAGATGAGAGACTTGAAATGTTGGCATCATTAGAGGATGAGGAACTTGAGGCAGAGGCAATCAAACGTATGTCAGCGTTAAATAAGGAGATTGTATCTGTTGAGGATTTAAATGAAAATTATCAAGTAGGTGCTGCATACTTTCTTAAGCTTAAAACACTAAACTTTGATCAGTTATGGACAGATTATCTTGAACCGCTGCTTCAGGAGTATATTCATGGTATGTTCGATGAAGAGGGTATTATGAAGAGATTTGCAAAGGCATACGGATATCAAAAAGTGATTGAAGGTGGTTCGGATGAAGGTTCTAAAGATCAAGGATAACAGCCTAAATAAGAAAGAGAATTTCTCTAAGATTAGAACTGTAACAGAGAAAATAGCTGATAAAACTTTGGAGCAGCTTGAACGGGAAGGTGTTTTTATCTTTCCCCAAATAGTAAAGGATGCTCAAGATCTCTCAAGTGACCAGATGATACTTCAGAGTGTTAATGATTCGTATCGTTTAGGAAATGTTATGGGGTTCATTGGATGTGGTGATGAACGCTTGATTATTGAATCTAGATTCAGCGGTGATGGTGAAGACTATTTCTTTCAGTATCTTCTTGAAAAGGTTTTGGAGTTTCCGAATATTGTTGACTTGAGTGTGGACGCAGATCACAACAACAGGCTCTTTAACTTTTTGCTGTTCCTGTTCCCATACTATCTAAAGACTGCAATGCGTAAGGGCTTGTTTAAGAATTATATACGGCATAGTTACAACGACGGTAATATAAAAGGTACGATTGATGTAGCAAGGCATATCACAAAGAATACACCTTTCATTGGAAACATAGCTTATAGCCAGAGAGAGTTCTCTTATGACAATTATCTGATGGAGCTGGTGCGCCACACGATAGAGTATATAAAGAGAAAGCCATATGGAAATAATCTGCTTACAAAGGTAAAGGATGAAGTAAAGTTGGTCGTTGAGGCAACACCGAATTATGAAATATGTGACCGAAAGAAGATTGTTGATGTAAATAAGAAGAACGTAGTACGTCATGCGTATTTCAAGGAATACCTTGCTCTTCAGAGACTGTGTATCTTAATACTACAGAATCAGAAGCACCAGATTGGTTCTGGTTCGAGGCAAATATACGGAATCCTTTTTGACGGAGCATGGCTATGGGAGGAATATGTTAATTCACTTATTGGTGATATTTTTTATCATCCAATGAACAAAGGCGGAAGAGGCGCACAAAGACTTTTTGATGGGAATATAGGATTAATCTATCCGGACTTTATAAGTAAGAATACTGATAACAGAATTATCGCAGATGCAAAGTATAAGCCTATCGAAAATATAGGTAACAAGGACTATCTACAGGTTTTGGCATACATGTTCCGCTTCGATGCAAAAAGAGGATATTATCTATATCCTGAGGCAGATGGGACAATTGACCTTCAACTGTGGATGAACAAAGGCTCTACATATGAGAATGATGTCACATCTAGGGATGATGTCAGTATTACAAAGCATGGATTACTCATTCCAAAGGATGCAAAGAACTATGAAGAATTTGTGATGAGAATGGAAATGTGTGAAAGTGAATTTAGGAAAATATTTGATTAGTGGAGATGGAAGATTTTTATGGGATAAAACAAATACATTTTATTAAATAAACATGAAAGAAAAGAAATTACAGAACTAAGGAGGAATTATTGGTGGGTGCCCTAGACATAGATAATAAAATACAAATTATAAATAAGAATATATGTAGGCATATATCTGAGGCTAATGGTGAAACACGCGGAATGGTTTCGCAGGATATTTTGGCTCAATTGAGAAATTTTGTAGAACATATCATGCTTAAAATATTTGCCAAAAACAATGATATTACGGTTGATTATAAAAATATTTGCAAGGCAATAGAATATGTAGAAGGACAGGGAAAACTAAAGGATATTAGGCGTTTTCATGACTTTTTACAAATTGTTGCGTCTCATTATACTATGGATGAAGAAAATTCAGAGCGTTTGATGCTCAAATATTATGAGTACTTGTTAAAACTAAGGATATTTATGCATGATGTATTTTCAATGGATATACTTGAAAATTTAGAAGATTTTCCAATGGATATTGATGAGACTCTTCAAGAATATTATGAAAAGATTTCAATAAAAGTTGATGCATTTAAAGATATTCGAATTGGAAAACAGGGACGTTACTATATATTAAAGAAAAAAACATTCTTTGTTGAAGGAAAGATTTATTACGAAATAACTTTTACGCCTGCAAATAATTACGTAAATAAGTCAAATAGAATAATTGCTTTTTCGGAATATGATATTTTAGATGACTATGCAGTGAAACTTTCATGTGTGGAAGATGATATTGAGATTCTTGGAATGACAATGCCGATTACAATAATTACTGATTGGGAGGTTTCTATACGTGATTGTGAATTTAAAAATTTTATTTCTGTAGTGCAAGGACAGCAGAAAGATGCTGGTACATCTGAAAAGATAAAATTATTGAATTATTTAACATCAACAGGATATAATCTTGTGGAGGTTATTGGCTTTTCAGATAAAAAGTACCTTGCAGTTAAAAATCAAATACTTGAATCAGCAAGAGTTTCTCCATTTATGGATGCATTGGATATATGTCGAGAAATTATAAAAAGAGATAGGCAAGGTTCTAATATTTTAAGATATATTTTATTGCATTTGAATAATGTATTTATTAAAGATCAGAAAAGCAAAAATGCAAATAATCTTCTTTCAAATCTATTTCTTCAAAATGGATGTAAACCTTTTGATAATATGCCTTTTAATAGTTTTCCAATAAGTCATACACCACATCTGGCAGATATTTTTAAATGTATTCCTGTAAAGAATCATGAACATGAATTATTAGCAAGATTTGTTCGTAATAAGACGGAAATAGAAGGACAATTATTTACTTCCATAAAAGATCTAAATGGATTTAAAGATATTCCTGGTATGTTAGATAAATATAATAAAAAACTTTGGTCGGGACATGTAGATGAGGGGCAACTAGTCATTGAAAATGGTCAAATATTTATTAATGGTTATAAGAATGATACAGAAAATATTATTAAACACTTAAAAAGGTTTGCTAATTCAGGAATAAAGAACTATTCCAAGAAAATGTCTGTATGGCTTAGTGATCCAAACAATGGTGTTGATTGTGATGAAAAGAGGGAGGCTATGTTACATATGTTTGAGCAATCATGCGTTGCACTTATATATGGTTCTGCTGGAACGGGGAAGTCAACACTAATTAATCATATTGCACATTATTTTGCAACAAATTCAAAACTATTTTTGGCACAAACGAATCCTGCGGTTGATAATTTAAAAAGAAAAGTGACTGCATCGGATAGTGAATACATGACAATAGCTAAGTTTACTAAAAGAGATAATATAAAATCAGATTATGATGTATTGATTATTGACGAGTGTAGTACCGTTAGTAATAAAGATATGTGGGATGTATTGCAAAAAGCAAAGTTTAAGATTCTAATTTTATTAGGTGATACATATCAAATTGCATCTATAAGGTTTGGAAATTGGTTTAGTGTTGCAAGGGCTTTTATACCTCAATCAGCTGTGTTTGAACTTACGAAACCATATAGAACAAAAGATACCGGACTTTTAACTTTATGGCAAAGAGTAAGAGATATGGATGATAGAATCTTGGAGGCTATTATTCGTAATGATTATTCGGTGACATTAGATTCTTCAATTTTTAATCCGGCTGAAAAGGATGAGATTATTCTTTGTTTGAACTATGATGGATTGTACGGAATTAATAATATTAATAGATTCCTTCAAGAGACAAACAAAAATGAAGCATTTGAATGGGGAATTCAACGTTTTAAAATTGGAGATCCTATTCTTTTTAATGATAATGAGAGGTTTGGAAAAGCTATATATAACAATATGAAGGGGAAAATAAGAGGAATAAAAATTGTTGATGAAGGTAAAACGAAAGAAAGAATTGTTTTCGACATAGAACTTGATAAGTTTATTGATGGTATGGATGCTTTTGGAGCGGAGTTTGTGTTAATTGATGATTATCCGGATGCTGAAAATTCTGTTATTAGATTGAGTGTCAACAAGTTAAAAAGCACAGATGAAGATGATGACAATTCGGCTCATGATGTAATTCCATTTCAGGTTGCTTATGCAGTATCTATTCATAAAGCTCAAGGTCTGGAATACAGTTCTGTAAAGATTGTTATTACAGATGAAATTGATGAGCTAATAACTCATAATGTTTTTTATACAGCAATTACAAGGGCACAAAAAAAGTTAAAAATCTATTGGACTCCTGAAGTGGAGAAAAAGGTGCTTTCAACAATGAAGCCTAAAAATATTAACAAGGATATAAATATTTTAAAACAATACGGTATATAAAGTAGAGGTGAATGTGATAACAGTTATTTATTGTAATGTTATATTTCGGTCATAATGTATTTTTAATAAAGGAGAAACTATGTTGAAATTATTAAGTGATTCATTGGGTGAATATTTTCCTGCATTTCTCTATATTTATGTTGATGAGAAAATAGATTTTGATGAATTTGAGGGAAATGAAGAAGAAAAAAAAGGAACATTTATACATGAATACTGTCATTTTCTTCAAGATGTGACTACAACATACGGAATTAATAATGCTATTATTTTTTTTCAAGAATTGTGTCGCATAATTATACCGGAATTAAATGGAAATGATATTGTAATACATAATAAAGACTATTGGGGATTATGTAATGGAGATAAAGATATTAAAGAAAAGGTATTTTTTATAAATAAGATAAAAATAGAGAAAGAATATATATATCAAGAACTTTGGCCACAATACTCAAATCTACCTAATAATAATGTTTTAGTTATATATAACGGGAATAGAAAATTTAATTTTGGAAATTACTGTATTGCTGAAAGTATGGCTTACCTTATAGAAAGACGGTTATATAATGTGCAGGAAAGATTTGATGAATTTCCATATAATGTTTGTGAAAAGATATGTGAGAAAGAATATAAAGAATTTGCTCAAGAAAAGATAAATATTATAGGTTTATGTGAACTTTCTTTATTGTCAACAGATGGTGGAAGATTTTTTGTAGATGCTTTAAGATCTATGAAAAAAAATACATTTTTGCCCAAGGATATTATTCAGCTTGAATCATTTCTTGTAAACGCATTTAAAATAAATTATTGTGGAGAAATTGAAAAAATAGTGAATCTATTAGATTTTCTTTATCCTAAGTACTATATAGATTTTTCATTAATTAAAAAATGGATTATTAGTAGATATAATTTGGGAATATCTTATCGAAAGAGAAATTTATGTTTTATTAGTTTGTTACTTAGTGAAGAAGATCAAGAAATAAGATTTAATAATTTAAATAATATTATGAAGGAATTTGGTTGTCCTAATGTAGTTGATAGATTTGGTACAATAAGGCAAGGTGCATATTTGGAGGACAAAGAGATAGATATTATGTATATGTTGGCTCCAATGGCAATTTATATTATGGAGGGTAAGAAGAAAGGATGCCCAATTGCTGCTATCTGTAAGCAAAGTGAAAAATCAATGTATGTTAATGAATGTGACAGTTATAATGCTACATTAAAAAGAGATGATGAATATATATGTTGTATAGAATTATTTAAAAAATTATATAACATTAATTGAAAATAATAAAGGTGATTCATGAACACATTTGAACAAACAAAAAATACAAGACCAATTATAGAAGGTAATCTAAAATACATACGAAGTGATGTCCCGACCTGTATATCTGGTAAGGAACGTCAATGGCTGATAGATAATAATATCTTAACCATTGTTGATTTAAGAGAGGAATCTGAACAAATTCAAAAACCATGCCATTTAAGAGATGATAGTGAATTTAATTATTTATCCATGCCTGTTACAGGTGGGAATAAGGTTCCTGCATCGCAGGATGAAGTTGCATTTTCATATATCGGTATGGTTGATGATAATATGGACAACATAGTTAACACAATCATGAATGCCGATACGAATGTATTGTATTTTTGCAATGCAGGCAAAGATAGGACAGGTGTTGTAACTGCCATTATCTTAAGTAAGCTTGGTTATGAAAAGTGCTACATTATAAATGATTATTTATTATCTGGTGATAATCTAAGGGCAGACTTGCAAGCATTTGCCAGGGGTAATACCGATATTGATATCAATGTCATAACTCCTAAAAGAAAATATATTGAAATTTTTTTGGAATGGTATTATCAACAGATATTCGTACTTGACACCATCCGCCATGCAGCGCACTGTATTGATGATGCAGCGCAGAAAGCGTTAATTGACAAGGCAATCGAAGCCTGTGAAGCGTGGGTGGACAATAAGGCTGACGTTGGTGAGATACTTTATAACTACTTGGATAACGAAGAGGAAAGTCTGTCTGTATTCTTGGAGATGGAAGAGGATGAAGTGCGTCGTCATGCCTTGAATTGCATCATTTATGGCGTAGCCTATATTGCAAGAAAATCTTATGAGCACGAAGGTGCTAAGTATTTTCCGGAGCCGATAGAACTTGTTGATGAGCAGACTGTCGCAGATATGGCACGAAGTTTTAACCTATGTATGAAAAGTGATATTCAGGGTACATAATTTATAATTGAGGAGAAATGAAAAAATGAAATCATTAACAATAGCAGTAGATATGTTTGGCTGTCCTAACAGGTGCCGCCATTGCTGGCTGTCGCACATGCCAAACAGGAAGATGGAAGAGGGAGCTGATGAGTGGATTGTTAACAGCTTCAAACCGTATTTTTTAGCTGGCTTCGCGAGCCGGACTATTGTGAGAATTACAGACAACGTTGGGAGAGGGACAAGCAGCTGTCTGTTAATACCGTGTCGCGCCGTTTTGAACTGGGGAGCTTCTGGCATATCGTAAGGGATCCGGAATATGTGCATTTCCTAAAAGAAGTGGGCGTTGACTGTGTTCAGCTCACTTTCTTTGGTTTGAGGGAGATGACAGACCGTTACATGGGGCGCAAAGGATTATTTGATGAACTGCTTAAGGCGACCGACATGCTTATTGATAATAAGATCAGCCCGCGCTGGCAGGCTTTCATCAATCAGGAAAATAAGGACGAGATTGTTAAGCTGCTTCATTTATCCAAGGAGTTGAAACTTAAAGAGCGCGTTGAAGCATTTGGCGGCACCTTCAGATTCTTCGTTCATGTGGGCAGCTGCGACGGGGAGAACCTCAAGCTCTACCCTGTAAGAATTAATAAGGGACAGGTTCCTGATGCTTTGATTCCTTATTTCATGAATTACGAGGACAACTTTGCTGAGAGCGAACTTTGCGAAAGGCTAAAAGACGACACCTCTTACGTGCTTCCTCACAATGATGAGGACATTGTCATCTACGTCGCTAATAACTACGACATTTTCTTTAACTTCACGCACATGAAAAATGAATGGAAGATAGGTAACTTAAAGGAAGATCCGATGGACCTTTTGGTTGAAAGAATCCTAAGTGAAGACATCCCGGCACTTAAGATTGCAGGGGGCATTACCGTCGGCGAACTGGTCGCGCGCTACGGCAATCCTTCGTCGGAGAGATTATTTGAGGAAGATGATTATAAGATGTATCTGCTGAATAAGCATTTGGGGAAGGGAAATTAATGTCGTATTAGCATTAGTTCAAGGAAATTATCATGTTCTCTATCATAAATTTCCTCTACGGATTGAATTTGCTTTAGCAACTCATCGTATGTAACACTTTTGCCGTACAAAAAGCGGTCTTTTTCATATAAGTAAAATTCAAGCTGAAGAACCATTTTTGACCTCCTGTAATGATGTGTTGTTTTATAAAATTATAGCAAGTAGCAAGAGAAATGCAATCTAATAACAAAAATATATCTTAAAAGTCCTATGAATTTTGCAGACACAATTGCAAAAGTCATAGGACTTTTGTTATAATAACTGCAAAAGTGACAGGAGTTGTGATTGGATTATGTATAGAGAAATATTATGTGATTTGGAAAAGTGGAAAGATAAGCCACGTAGGAAACCATTAATTCTTACCGGAGTAAGACAGTGTGGAAAAACTTATATTGTTAATGAATTTGCTCGTAAAAACTTTGAAAGTTATGTATATGTTAACTTTGAGGCACAGGAGACTCTTTTGGCGATTTTTGATTATGATTTTGATGTTAATAGAATTGTGAAGGAGTTGGAAAGACATTTCAAAACTGAGATTGTGCCTGGAAAAACACTTGTTTTCTTTGATGAAATCCAGGAATGTACAAGAGCAATTACATCGTTAAAGTACTTTTGCGAGAAAATGAGGGAATTGCATATAGTATGCGCAGGTTCATTGCTTGGAGTTGCGTTGAAAAAGAAACAGATTTCATTTCCAGTCGGAAAAGTTAATCGAATGCAGCTTTATCCTATGAGTTTTAAGGAATTTCTTATAGCAAATGATAGGGCGGATTTGATTGAAACTTTTAAAGAGTGGCAGGTAGATCGTGAGATACCGAAGCTATATACAGCACCAATGGAGGAATTGCTTAAGGCATATTATATCGTTGGAGGTATGCCTGAAGTGGTAAAGACCTGGATTGATACTCATGACTATGATGAGGTGGAAGAAGTTCAAAATGAAATTTTAGAAGATTATGCAGATGATTTTTCAAAGCATGCGCCACTTACGGATGTCCCTAAAATAAGATGGATTTGGGATAGTGTACCTGTACAGCTGGCAAAAGAGAATAACAAGTTTATTTTTTCACATGTGAAAGAGGGAAAAAGATCAGCCGATTTAGAGGATGCCCTGCAATGGCTGGTTGATGCAGGACTTGTTATTAAGGTGGAATTGGTAGAGAAACCGGAAATACCATTAGAAGGTGCTGTCGATAAAACCTATTTCAAAGTGTATATGTCTGATGTCGGATTATTGCGTGCAAAATCCAAAGTATCAGTAAAAACAATATTGGAAGAGTCAGCTCTCTATATAAGATACAAGGGGGCTTTTGCAGAGAATTATGTTTTGAACGAATTGAAGTCTCTTGGGAAAAATCCTTTTTTCTGGCGTTCAGGAAATACTGCGGAGATAGATTTTATTTATGAAGAGGATGGCGAGATTGTTCCGGTAGAAGTAAAATCCGCGGATAATACTCAGGCAAAAAGCTATAAACAGTTTTGCAAGAAATATAAGTCAAAGAAAGGATTGAAACTTTCCAGAAAAAACATAGCTCAGAATCTTTGCGAATCTGCTATAACCTACAACATTCCTTTATATTTAGAATGGAATATTGATAACTATATCAAATTCTAGCAGGTAGAAATTTACTTCCCCTATAGAAATCCACCCCTCCATATGTTACAATTACTATTTGTATCTGGGTTTTTATACAAGTTAAAGAAACCTAAATTAGCGTTTTTTATTTCGATATTGATGAACCGGGATTTGTAGAGGTAATAAAAATGAACTATAAGATAATTGATAAAGAAAAATAT
Source organism: uncultured Lachnospiraceae bacterium (assembly GCA_902766825.1). Taxonomy (GTDB): domain Bacteria; phylum Bacillota; class Clostridia; order Lachnospirales; family Lachnospiraceae; genus CACXFB01. The sequence continues at coordinate 37 of CACXFB010000116.1, read as the reverse complement.
TATAGAAAAGGAGTGTTTCGCCACTTCTCGGAAGATT
>CACXFB010000115.1 GCA_902766825.1 uncultured Lachnospiraceae bacterium | reverse complement strand
GCTGATATGCTTCTCTGACATATCCATCCTGGCTGCAAACTCCTTCTGACTCATACCTCTGTCATTCAACTGCTCTTTAATTGTCGCTCCAGATGGCGTTGCAATATAACTGCGACTTCTCACCATAGTGCTACCTCCTTGACTTGTCATCTTGACCATCACCTCTCTTTTGGATTTACCTTTGAGGTAAATTTATAACATCAGGAATGTCATGCTGCTTTATATAATAACTTTATTGCTCTCCCTAAAGCTCCTGCACCTTTGCCGTACAACTCTAATACCTGTACTAACGTTGTTAATTCTTCGATCATGTTTATGTCTCCTTTCCAAAAAATAAGCTTCTGGACAAATTGTCCAGAAGCCATAACCATGATTCTATTATTCATTATTTACCTTTTTTATCGGCTATCAGCGGTTTAATTGCATTATATAATGCACCAGCCTTCTTGTTATCCTTATAGTGCTTTGACAGTGCATTATTTACACCCGACTTTGTCTTATAATGATTTATACATTCAACCACAAACGCCACATCCTCCGTATCCTTTAATAACTTTTCAATCTCAGCTACTAAAGGATCTTGCTTGGTAGATTTTGTTTCTTTTACCTTTTTTTCTTGATTGGTATTTTCTATTTCTTTCTTATCAGATGTCACTTCGCAATTTCCAGTAACATCTGTAACTTGATATATCTTAACCTGTCTCCTATGCCAATAATTCTTCAAGCATAAATATCCCTGGTCTTTTGTCACTATGTAATACAAACAATTAGCAATACCGTTAAAACGATTCTGTGATATTACATAACCCAAGTACGAAGATAATTGAAAATCTAATGCATTCTTATAGCCCACTTCAACTTTTTGATACTGTACATTGGCCTTTGTTTCCATCAGTCGTCTATGAAGTCCAAATGTCATGCTATCCGCATTCTCACTATAAAAAATGCAAACATTATCATTCTCAGTCAGTTTTCCAATTCCATTTAGTCCCTGCGTCTTAACATTTTCATAATCAACAAAAAAAAATCTAGTTTGATTATCTACAAGGGAAATATCTTCATTGTTTTCATCAAAATCGATATTCTGCTCAGCCATACCATCACCTCAATGATATTGTATCACATATTATTATATGCCGCATTATTTTTACACAAATGGCTTTGTTTATATACCAAAGTAAGCTTCTGGACAAATTGTCCAGAAGCACCATTTCTTCTTTCCCTATTTATACATATCATCCAACGTAATTAATTTACAGTTCTTTGCATTTTCCTTCACATATTCCGAGAATCCACCAAGAGAAAACACACATATTAATGGACTATTTGCAGGAATATATTTAATTTTATCTAATAGTTTTTCATATTCAGATTTGTCAAACTGAGAATTTTTAAATTTGCATTCTCCAACTAAAATAATCTTTTTTCCATTCTTACCAAGCAAATCTATTTCAATTTGCTTTTGTTTCCTATCTTCATCGAGTACCGTATTCTGGTAATCTTCAATGTCCGTTAAGATAGGAAAATCATCTATACCTGCATGTGATAAAAGATATTCCTTAGCCATTTTCTCAAATACTTTTCCCATGAAATCATGTAAGTGCCCTTTTACCATTGAATTGTAATAAGCTTCACCATTATCTGCGTTTATAAGACTAATTGCTCTATTTACATAACGAAACCAGAATTCGAGCATACTATCATTAAGGACATAATATATTTTTTTTGCAATCCTTCTTTCTAATAATTCTGAATTAACAAGTACTTTTAACTGATAAGTTATTTCATTAACTCCAACATAAGATGCAATCTCGCTATTCTTTGTATGCCCTGTTGCTACTGCAGAAATAATGGAATTATATAATGCAGGATTTTTTTTATCGCTACCAACTACAGTTCTGATTTGTTCTTCTGAAAAATATCCACCTGCCAAATAGAATTGCTCAATTATATTTTCTTCCAATGATTCATTTATATCAAACTGCTCAACATACTTTGCAACACCATTAGTAAGACCATAGCAAATAGCTTTTTCTTCATTGGTATATCCATCTAAAAATTCTGCTGTTTCAAGATAATTAAAAGGTCGTAGCTTTAATTCCAAATCACTTCTACCATGTAATGGCGCTGTTTGTGCTAATACTTCATCCTTCATAAAGCTGACTAGAGAACCGCATACTATAAAAAACAGATTTCCGCTTTTCCATTGTGTATCAATCTGCTTCTGTAGAACCGACTGAATATAAGGACATTGTTTTGCAAGATAAGGATATTCATCTATAAAAAATATAATCCTCTCCTTTTCTGCTTGTTTCCCTATATAATCAAATAAATTATCAAAACTGCTAAAACTTATATTTCCTATAAGCTCTGGACACAAGGACTTTAAAACAGCTTCAGTCATCATAGATAATAATTCTGCCTCGCCTCTTTCAACTGCTGTGAAAGATATACTCTTACAATCATGATCCTGCATAAATTTATTGATAAGTTTCGTTTTACCAATTCTACGACGTCCATATAAAACTGTCATTACAAAACCACTTTTTTTAAATTTCTTATCAAGGATTCCTAATTCTTTTGTTCTACCTCTAAATACATCTTTCATATAGAACCTCCATGTGCGCAATACTATTTACCGAAATTAACTTTACCGAAATGAACTTCGGCTAAATTAATTTCGGTATATATATTATAAATATAATTACTTCAAAACACAAGTAGATTCAGGTTCAGTTCCACCAAAATTATGTGCTCTCATAGGTCATATTAGGTGCATCATATATGGAGGTATCTTTATGATTCCATCCGCTTCTGAATAGCCCTTAGGGTGCACTATTATCTGCTTGTCTATTCTTTTCTTAAAGAGTTCTTTGAATGTCCCAAGCGAGGATGTTGTGTAATTTTTTGATGATTTTACTTCTATAGGGCTTATCTTGAATTTTGTCTTGCTCTCGTTCGAGATGATGAAATCAATTTCAATATCATTCCTATGCTTTTCCTCACTATATCTTGTATAAAAGAAAAGCTTACGTCCTGATGCTTTAATCATCTGTGCTATCATATTCTCATAGAGCATTCCTTGATTAAGTGACAGTTTCCCATCCATGATCTGCTTATAAAGCTGTTCATCCATGATCTCATTCTCACTGAATGCATGGCTGACCAGCAATCCTGTATCTCCCATATAGCACTTTACATAGGATTCGTTTTTATTTAATGACAGACCAACATTTGGGTCATTGCATTTGTAGCAAAGATTGCATATCATGGAATCGCCAAGCCAGAACAATGGCTCATCATAGCGGTCAAAGGTTCCATTATTACTATCCACTTCACTTAAAACAACCCTTTTTTCATGCGTTGACAAAAAGCCCGGAATATTATCAAATATAGCTGAAACCTTTGATTTATATTTCCTAGCCGCCTTTTTAATGTCATCTTCATAGAGTGCAAGAATGTCTCTCTTTTCTACATCGGCGGCATGGAAATCCCTTCCATTTTTCTTAAATGCGACTATTGCCTGCGGCATTCCGCCAACAAGCATATACTCCATAAATAAGTGCAT
>CACXFB010000114.1 GCA_902766825.1 uncultured Lachnospiraceae bacterium | reverse complement strand
GCAAGTGCTGCTGCAAGAATTGCCATAATAGCAATAACGATAATTAATTCTACAAGTGAGAATCCTTTGTTGTTAAGTTTTTTCATCTCTCATATCTCCTTTTCTTTTAAAAAAATAAGTTAATAAGTTATGTATTAATAACGCCAATTGGCCTTTATTAATCTGTGTTAAATTATGCTTCTTCAACTGTACCGTACATAGAAAGTATCGGTGAGTAAACAGCTGCTACAATACCACCTACGAGCACTGCAAGAATTACGATTATCATAGGCTCCATCGCTGCTGTAAGAGCCTGAGTTGCATTCTCAACTTCCTCTTCATAATAATCTGCAACTCTGTCAAGCATACTCTCCAAGTTACCAGTCTCTTCTCCAATCTTAACCATCTGGCATATCATCGTAGGGAAAAGTCCTGCATCCATAAGTGGTGTCGATAACGGAATACCATGGGTAACTTCTTCAATCGCTTCATCCAAGCTTTCTCGTATTAGAATGTTAGACATCGTCTTGCCAGTAATCTCTAATGCTTCTACCATTGAAAGACCTGATGCCATAAGAGTTGATAAAGTTCTTGCAAGGTTAGCACATGCTGACTTAACAGTAAGGTTACCAATCAAAGGTCCCTTTAAAGCAAAGTTGGCAAGGAAATGAATTCCAAAGTCACTGGATGAAAATGCTTTCCATGCTACAATCAACGCTACAACAACTGCAATAAGAACATACCATCTGTTCATCATGAAATTACTTATCGCAACTACAATTCGTGTTGCGAGTGGTAATTCCTGTCCCATACCTTCAAACATAACTGAAAACTTAGGAACAACAACAACCATCATGATTACTACAACCGCTATAGCTACAATTATAATCGCTATAGGATAAATCATTGCTTTCTTAACCAAAGCTTTAAGTCTTGCATTCTTCTCAAACTGAACAGCCATTCGTTCAAAACAAACTTCCAAGTTACCTGATGCTTCACCAGCTGCAATCATGTTGCAAAGGATTGATGGAAATGCATCCGGCTCATCTGCCATGGCTACTGCAAGGCTCTCACCTTTTTGAACCGAGTTACGAACATTGTACAATGCCTTCTTAAGTGTAGGCTGTTCCATCTGTTCATACAGCATATCAAGTGCTTTGATTACTGTAACACCGGCTGAAAGAATTCCAACAAACTGTCTGCAGAAGACACTCATGTCTCTTGCGGATGGCTTCTTGTTACCGCCAAGTGTTATCTCCTTATCAAGCATTCCCGCTTCCGCCAAACTTGTAACAGTAAGTCCTTCAGCTCTTAAAGAGTTGTTAGCCTGTTCTTGATTGTTGGCTTCAAGCGTACCCTTCTTTTTTTTACCTTCGGCGTCTAACGCCTCGTATTTGTATAATGCCAAATCTCTACCTCCCAAGATAACCTCAGAATGTCTGGCAACTTTCTAATGATTATTTAATCTATTTGAATCTTACCATATATTCTTCGGTTTGTCATCTACTTTTTTAACATTTTCAACAAAAATGAATGATTTTGTTCATTTTCACATATTTTCGTTCATATTTTATTCATATTTCACAACTAAATGTCCACAATCCAAGAAATATAAACCAGAATAACTAAAACAGTTTCTTCATCAGTGCCTGTGGATCCTGTGCAAAGTTAATTGCATTCTCTGCAGATATAAGTCTTCTCATATACAAATCATACAAAGCATCATCCATAGTCTGCATTCCGGCCTTTCTATTGGTCTGGATGATTGTCTGAGCCTGGTGAGTCTTAGCCTCACGAATAAGGTTCTTGATAGCTGAGTTAGCAATCATAACCTCAAATGCTGCAACTCGTCCGTGACCGTCAGCCTTAGGAATAAGCTGCTGTGAAATGATAGCCTCCAATACACCTGCAAGCTGAATTCTTGTCTGCTGTTGCTGATGAGGAGGGAAAACGTCAATTACACGGTCGATTGTACTTGCTGCACCAATTGTATGCAGTGTAGAGAAAACCAGGTGACCGGTTTCAGCCGCGGTAAGTGCGATAGAAATAGTCTCAAGGTCACGCATCTCTCCTACGAGGATAACATCCGGATCCTCACGGAGTACCACTCTAAGAGCGTCAGCATACGAATTGGTATCAAGTCCGATTTCTCTCTGGTTAACAATTGCTTTCTTATGTGTATGAAGGTACTCGATAGGGTCCTCCAATGTAATAATATGATCACTGTAATTGGTGTTGATAACATCCATAAGTGAAGCAAGTGATGTTGACTTACCCGAACCTGTAGGTCCTGTAAATAATACAAGTCCTCTCTTTCTGTTTGTTAAATCTACAACTGAAGGTGGCAGACCTAATTTCTCAGGTTTTGGAATCTGCGTATCAACAAGACGGATAGCAGCGGCATACGTTCCTCTCTGTTTAAATATGTTAACACGATATCTTCCAAGATCAGGTATAGAGTATGCGTAATCGACTTCACCCTTCTGTTCAAGGATATTTCTGTGGTATGAACCTGTAATAGACATTACAAGTGCTTCCGTGTCATCCGGTGTCAGAACCGGATAAGGAAGGTCTCTAAGTGTACCATCTACTCTGCACTTAGGACAAACACCAACGGTAATATGCAAATCCGAAGAGCCCTTTTCTTTTGCAGATGCTAATAATTCTTCCATTGTAACCATAGTAGTTTTCCCCACTTCCTTTAATATATTGTTTAGCTTTCAAATGAAATCTTTTTCATTTCTTTCATAGATGTAATTCCCTGAAGAACATATTTAGAAGCACTCATACGAAGTGTACTCATACCTTCTTCTACGGCTTTTGCCTTAATTTCTTCAGAGTCTCCGCCCCTTGCTATAATGTTCTTTATAGCCGGCGAAACCGTCATAATCTCATATGTACCGATTCGACCTTTAAATCCAGTATCTCCGCATTCATTACAGCCACCCGGTTCATAAATTGTATATTCTTTATCAAGGTCAACATTAAGCATTCTCTTCTCAATATCATCAGCCTGCTTAGCTTTCTTACACTTAGGACAAAGTCTTCGCACAAGTCGCTGTGCAATAATACCAACGACAGAATCGGCGATAAGATATTCTTCAATTCCCATATCAGCAAGACGTGATACAGTAGCAGATGCACTGTTAGTATGAAGTGTACTAACAACCAAGTGACCTGTGATAGCGGCCTGAACCGCAATCGATGCTGTCTCGCCGTCTCGAATCTCACCGATCATGATGATATCCGGATCCTGACGAAGGATAGATCTAAGTGCAGCAGCAAAGGTAAGACCCGCTTTTGCGTTAACGTGTACCTGATTAATCCCGTTAATATTTGCTTCTACAGGGTCCTCAACCGTGATAATGTTAACATCTTCCGTGTTAAGCTCACTAAGTGCCGTGTAAAGCGTTGTTGATTTACCGGATCCGGTAGGTCCTGTAACAAGCACGATTCCATGAGGGTTGGCAAGAATATTGTCAAACCGTTTCATCTCTTCTTCATCCAGACCAAGTGCAGACTTAGGTTTTGTAAGTCCTTCCTTGGAGGTAAGTCTCATAACGACCTTTTCTCCGTACACAGTAGGAAGAATAGATACACGGATATCATACTCCGTTCTGTCTACAACCTGTGTAATACGACCATCCTGAGGTTTTCTTTTCTCAGAAATGTCCATTCCGCCGATAATCTTTATACGGGCAACAATAGCTGACAAAAGTTCAAGATCATATGACATAGCCTCTTTTAAGTGACCATCAATACGATATCTTATACGAACCTTGCTCTCAAGTGCCTCGATGTGAATATCGGAACATCTCTGTCTTGCAGCCTGCTCAATAATAGTCTTAACAAGAACTACGATTGGCGAATTATCAACTTCTTCGTTGGCAGCTGCATTAGCTTCCTCAGCTTTCTTATTCTTCTCTTTTCTCTCAGATGTGTACTGCTCAGCAACGTTCTGGGCTTCTGAAGTACTAAAGTACTTGTCGATTGTTGCAGTGACATCGGTCTTTGTAGCAACCACCGGTTCAATCTGAAGGTTAGTTACGATAGACAAGTCATCAATCGCAAAAATATCCATCGGATCTGACATGGCAACACGCAATACGTTCGGATTAATCGGATTAAACTCAAAAGGCATAAGATTATACTTTCTGAGAATTGAATCATTAACTAGTTCAACTACTTCCGGTTCAATCTGCAGACCCTGCAACGAAATAAATCCAAGACCTAACTGTTTTTGAAGTGCCTTGGCAATATCAATCTCCTTGAGTATGCCAAGTTCTACAAGAGTCTCTCCTAATTTTGCCTTTCTGGCTTTTTGTTCAACTAACGCTTCCGCCAGCTGATCGCTGTTGATGAGACCCTGTTCAATAAGGATATCACCAAGCCTTTTTTTCTTTCTAATTCCTATTTCCATTCTCTCAATCTCCCTTGTATGGCTTTGCACAGCCACACTAAAACCTTTCTCCAGGTTCAATATATACATTATACTGAATTATTAACATTTTTGCAACAAAGATGTGCCTTTTTAAACAAATTCAATACACGTTTTTTCGATTTTTTAAATAAAATAAACAAACAAAAAACGTCACCCCCAAAAAGAGGATGACGTTACAAAAATCTACCTTTATGTAAAATACACAAGCTTATCTTCCGGTTCGTCCGTATACTCTATTTTTTTTGCATAAAGCATAGGACCTTCGCCGCCATACGCCTTATGATATTCGCATTTTACTTCACAAACTATCTTAATCCACTCTTTGTTTTTCAATCTGTCAGCTTTGTCGCTCTTGCAGATAAAACCAATCATTCTGATATCGTCCGCACAGCATGTCATAGCCATTCTTCCCGGAACAAAATATCCCGATGGGAAGTTCTTTGGTTTATAAACGGTAGCTATATATTTTACAATCTTACCGTCATAACGTTTTGGATTATCCATGGCATCTATGTACCATAATCCAAAATCGTCATCCGTAAGTTCAATCACATCTGCATTGATATCATATGGAAGGTCGTCCTCACCGTTATCGTCAAGAACTCCGTCCTTACCTTCATAGATAATCTGGGCTTTTCTGTTCATGACCTTGATACTTCTGCGAAGAGGTCCTTTTTTGACATCCTCAGTACATCTGTTGAAGATTACCGTATCTGACTGTGATAAGAGCCCTGTCATAATCTGTCTCATATTGTTGAAATAGTTATTAAATGTAGTTGTATCTATGAGCGAAATAATCTGAACAAGAATCCAATTTCTTGGAAAATCTGCTTCCATAACATAATCCATGTTCCATGTTCCGTTATATTCAAACATTACCCTTTTAGGTTTGAACTTCGCATTAAGATCCTTAAAGAAAAATGCTGTAAGTTCCTCGTAGCTGTCAACATAAACTATATTTACGTTGTGTTTTTTCATCAGAGCCTCATCATATTCCTCGACTCCTTCTTCACAAACAATAAGAAGCGTCGAATCTCCGTTAGAGAACTCCGGATCCGTTACTGTCTCACTGATAAATGTTGTCTTTCCAGACTCTAAGAATCCGTTAATCACAAATACAGGTACGTCCATAAATTATCCTGCCTTTCCTATAAACATTACTTCTTAAGCAACTTTAAATGCTTTTGCAATCTCATCTTCCTTAAGATCCACACCAATAACACAAAGCTTACCTGAAATATCAGCGGCCCCTGTTCTGATTTCAACTTCACCCGGTGTTAAATCGAAATAGAACCACTCACCCTGTGCAGACGGAACAATTCCTTTTGCTCTGAGTATACTTCCAAGCTCAGTTGTATTTGCAAGCTTATCAAGAACAACTTCAAGTTCTTCCTTAGTATACTTATGGGTAGTCTGTACGCCCCAGCTTGTAAATACCTCATCTGCATGGTGATGGTGATGTTCGTGGTCATGGCATCCGCATGTACAGTTCTCATCATGTTCATGCTCATGATGATGGTCATGGTCGTGATGATGTTCATGGTCATGGTCGTGGTCATGACATCCGCATGTGCAGTTTTCATCATGTTCATGGTCGTGATCGTGATGATGTTCATGTTCATGATCATGGTCATGACATCCGCATGTGCAGTTCTCGTCATGTTCATGGTGGTGTTCATGCTCATGCGCCATGTGCTCTTCCACTACCTGCTGTGCAAAAGAACGCTGTTCTTCCATAGTAGAAAGAATCTGTTCTCCTGTAATATCATCCCAAGGAGTTGTCACTACTACAGCAGAAGGATTGAGTTCCTTAAGCTGTGCCACGCAGTCATTAAGCTTGTCTTCACTAAGAAGCTGGGTACGGCTAAGAATAACCGTCTTTGCACTCTCTATCTGATTATTAAAGAATTCACCGAAATTCTTGATGTACATCTTGCACTTCTTTGCATCGGCAACAGCAACAAGGCTGTTAATCTTAACTTCATCATTTACAACCTTTGAGACAGCTGTGATAACATCAGAAAGTTTACCTACTCCTGAAGGCTCTATTATTATTCTGTCAGGGTTATATGTCTTTAGTACCTCTTCAAGCGCAACGCCAAAATCTCCGACTAACGAACAGCATATACATCCTGAATTCATCTCTGTAATCTGTATTCCCGAATCCTTGAGGAAACCACCGTCTATTCCAATCTCACCAAATTCATTTTCAATAAGGACAAGCTTCTCATTATTAAGTCCGTCTGAAATGAGTTTCTTAATAAGTGTTGTCTTACCTGCTCCAAGAAATCCTGAGATAATATCAATTTTCGTCATTTAAAAACACAACCTTCCTCTTAAATATATATAATAATCTGATTCAGTACTTATTATACTCAATCCATATTATTTGTCACTAGTATCATTGTACTAATTCTCTTAGTTTTTCAACTGCACGTTTTTCTATTCTGCTTACATAGCTCCTTGATATACCAAGCTTTGCCGCAAGTTCATTCTGTGTCATCTCCTCATGTCCAAACAGGCCAAAACGACAGATAATTATAATTAATTCCCTTTTTGTTAACACCTTATCCATCTTTTTCAACACACTGGCTATGTGTTGTTTTTTACATAATCCTTCTACAATATCCTCGCCACAGGATTCAATGACATCAATCAGCTCAATTTCATTACCTTCCTTGTCCGTGCCGATTGTCTCATACATAAAAATGTCTTTCGCCTGCTTTTTTTCCTGCCTGAACATCATAAGTATCTCATTTTCGATACATCTTGCAGCATAGGTTGCCAGACGTATTCCCTTTTTTTCATCATAAGAGTCCACCGCTTTAATCAGACCTATGGTTCCGACAGACAACATATCATCCACATCGCCTTCCGACACAGCATACTTTTTCACGATATGCGCCACAAGTCTTAAATTGTGTTCTATAAGAAGTCTTCTGGCCTCCATGTCTTTGGCAGCGTATTTTTTGAGGCATTCTCGCTCATCTTCCGGTGACAATGGTTTGGGAAATGATTTCAAATTCCGCACTGCCTCGCCAAGATTAATATATAATATGTCGGTTATTATGTAAAAGTGCTATTCCAAATGGTATCTTAAATCATAAATAACTATTCTTTAATTCTTATAATGTCAAGCATTTCAGGCATTGCATCAAATTTGACATATACCTTCTTTTTAGGATGTGGACAAGAGTCGCATTCCTTACCATACTCGTCTTTCATACCAACTACTCTTGTAGTAAGGTTGCTTCCATCCTTTTTCATAATCTCAACAGTATCACCGACGCAGAATTTATTTCTCTGTTCGATAATACAGTAATCGTCTTCAAAATCATTAACAAGTCCGAGATATGTATATTCTCTTACATATGTATTGCTATCGTATATCTGTGTCTCATGAGTTGGTTTTCCAAAGAAGAAACCTGTAGTAAACTGTCTGTATGTGCATTTTGAAATCTCATCTTTGTAGTAGTCCATATTACTGCGGTATTTCTCTTCGCTCTCAAAGTAATCATCTATTGCTTTTCTGTATGTACGTGCAACAGTTGCAACATAAAGAGCCGTCTTCATACGTCCTTCTATCTTAAGAGAATCAATACCCGCATCCACGATTTCAGGGATGTATTCAATCATACATAAATCTTTTGAATTAAAAATATATGTTCCTCTCTCATTTTCAAATACAGGAAGATACTCACCCGGTCTGCTTTCCTCCATAACATAATACTTCCATCTGCAAGGATGTGTGCACGCTCCGAGGTTAGCATCCCTGCCTGTAAAGTAGTTGCTAAGAAGGCATCTGCCGGAATAAGAAATACACATTGCACCATGTATAAATGTTTCTATCTCCATCTTTGGTGAAATGTTTTGTCTTATCTCTTTAATCTCCTTAAGAGAGAGCTCTCTGGCACTTACTACTCTTGTAGCGCCCATCTTCTCCCAGAAGTTATACGTGCCATAGTTGACATTATTAGCCTGGGTACTTATGTGAATATCGATTTCAGGCACTACACTTTTAGCTATATCAAAAACACCCGGATCGGAAATAATAAGAGCATCCGGTTTAATCTCCTTTAACTCGAGAAAATATTCTTTTACACCTTCAAGGTCCGCGTTATGCGCTGTAATATTTGCCGTAACATATACTTTCTTGCCATATTTGTGGGCAAACTCAATACCTTCTTTCATATCCTCCATAGAGAAATTTTTAGCTTTAGCTCTAAGACCAAACATTTCCCCACCGATGTAGACTGCATCGGCACCGTATTTTACGGCAACTTTTAAAACTTCAAGGCTTGAGGCCGGTATAAGAAGTTCCGGCTTATTTATTTTGTTAGATGTATTGTTATCCATGTATTTTTCCTCTTTTCTATGTTGTCTGTAAAGATTATTTTCCGATTTTTGTGCTTATGGTTATTCCGTCACCGGACGGTATTATAACAGTAGAAAGCTTCTCTTCATGCGTCAGAAAATACAGATATTCTCTCATCCTTGAATGGATTGTTCTGTTTCTTTTTGTAACAGCATATCTTGACTCCATAATGTCCCCGTCCTGAATCACATTATCAGAGCAAAGCATTCCACCTGTCTTTAATAATTTCATGAGATACGGCGCCCAGTTCATATACTGGCCTTTAGCTGCGTCCATAAAAATGAAATCATAGCTTTTTTCTTCTTCACAAAGCTTTTGCAAAATCTCACCTGCATCACCGGGGATTAAAGTTATTTTTCCATCCGGAGCATATTTATCAAAATTTGCCTTAGCAACAGGAATTCTAGGCTCATAATTCTCTATTGTTGTTATATCTGCATCAGGTGCATATTCATGCATAAGAAGTGCAGAAAATCCGACCGCCGTGCCAACCTCAAGAATGTTCCCGGGGCGTTTTGTGAGCATAAGATGTTTAATAATTTCCTGTGTTGATTTTCTGATAACAGGCACATAACCTGCTATTGCATCTTTTTCTATATCCATCAGATAGTCAGGAAAATGACTTCCAAAGGAATTAATAAAAGTCTCAACTCTTGACTTTTCTATCATCAAAGCCTCCCTTGTTAAAAAACGCTGTCATTAATCTGACAGCGCATTTTTTGCACAAACTCGTCAGACATAATCGTCCGACAAAATATAATTTCATCAGTTACTTTTAGCGGTACCACCATTTTGCCCGGCCTGATTTTCCAGATTCTCAAGAGCCGTGTCATAATTGGCTATAACATCTAATATCTGTTCGTAATTCATGGATGTATTAACCTGATATGTACCCGGATAAATATCCTTTTCAGAAAGCTTTGTACGCAAGTAGAATGAATATTTGTTCTTGATAATCTTATTAAGTTCAAGCTTACTTGCCACATTCATTGTTGTCTCGCCTTCGTCAATAACAACATTGACAGTACGTCCCGGATATGCATCCACACTGACATTACCAAATATCTCATATCCAAAGTTATAGACTGATTTTGATGCACGGACAATAGCAATAACAACAACAACATAAAACAATATGGTCAATGCAGTATTAAGTACAAATGATACGACTGATAAAGCCATAACCTCTGATTCGTTATTTTTGCTTTTATTCTTACCCTGTACTTTTTTAGCGGTATTTTTAGTATTTACCTTATCAGCATTAAGTTGTGCATCTCTTCGAATATCTCTTTGCACATCTCTTTTAACGCCTTTTTGCGTTCCTTTGTTAACATTCTTCTTAGCACCTGCCGATGCGCCTGTCTTTACATTACGACGTTCATTCTTATGCACGTCTCTATGTGCAGCATTACGCTCATCTTTGTGCGCTTTAGTCTGTGAATTTCTCTGTGGATTTCTTCCTGCCACCCTAACCGGCGCCTTCTCCACAGTTTTACCTGCTTTTTTTTCTGAAGCATTAGCCATATCTAACATCTTACCTTTCAATCGTATTATGACGAGATTTTATAAAAAATCCACATCAAAATCGAAACTGTTTAATATCCCCGAATTAACCTGTCTTGCCATCTTATTTAATCTTAATTCCGCAATAAGAAACTCTGCAACTGCATTATTGTTAATTGTTGCAGCAAATTCATTTCTAAGCGATGCCATCTTCTCCATGCTGTCCTCATGGTCTTCCATCTGTATGCAGAAAGCACGTTTACGGTACTCGCACATGGATCTGTAAAGCTCTTCATCCTGCTTTATCTTCTCAAGCAAACGATGATACTGATTGTACTCATTACTTGAATGAATGGTCTTAACAAGATTTTTCATGCTGTATTCCAAGTTTTTCATACAAAAACCTCCCAGTCAAAGCATCCTTATATACGAATGCTATACCTCCATTATGATTGGCAGTATCATTGGATTTCTCTTAGTACTCTTCCATACATAGTCACTTAAAGAATCTTTAATGGATGTCTTAATCTTTCCCCAGTCTGTAACTCTGTGTGAAAGGCACTTATCAATAGCATCAAGCACAACTTCCCTTGCCTCATCCATAAGATTCTCAGATTCTCTTACATATACAAATCCTCTTGATACAATATCAGGTCCCGCAACAATCTGATTACTGTACTTTTCAAGAGTAACAACAACAATAAGAAGTCCGTTCTCCGACAGAAGCTGTCTGTCTCTTAAAACTATATTTCCAACGTCTCCTACACCCAGACCGTCAACATAGATTCCCTGAGCCGGAACTCTGTCTACCACTTTTGCTTCGTCATATGACATTTCAAGTACATCACCTGATGATAATATAAAAATATCATCTTTGTCAATTCCCAGACTCTCAACAATCTCAGCATGTTTGATAAGGTGTCTGTATTCACCATGCACAGGAATTGAATACTTAGGCTGTAAAAGAGTATAAATGAGCTTGACCTCTTCCTGACATGCGTGCCCGGATACGTGTGTATCCTGGAAAATGACCTTGGCACCCTTCATTGAAAGTTCATTTATAACCTTTGAAACTGCCTTTTCGTTACCAGGAATCGGTGTTGAGCTAAGTATTACCGTATCTCCCGGCTTAATAGTAACTTTTCTGTGAGTTGAAGCCGCCATTCTTGAAAGTGCAGCCATTGACTCACCCTGGCTTCCCGTAGTACAAAGTACAATCTGCTCATCGGTATAGTTGTTAATCTGTTCAATATCAATAAGCGTATTATCCGGGATATTGATATATCCAAGTTCATGGGCAATGTTAACTATGTTAACCATGCTCCTTCCCTCGATAATAACTTTTCTTCCGTATTTGGCTGCGGAATTAATAATCTGCTGCACTCTGTCCACATTAGATGCGAATGTTGCGACAATAATTCTGTGGTTAACATTTTCCGCAAAAATATTATCAAAAGTAGCACCTACAGTCTTCTCAGACATCGTAAAGCCCGGTCTTAAAATATTGGTGCTGTCACACAATGTAGCAAGCACACCCTTCTTACCAAGCTCACCAAAACGCTGTAAATCAATCGCATCTCCAAATACAGGGGTGAAATCAACCTTGAAATCTCCCGTGTGAACGATAACACCTGCCGGTGAGAATATTGCAAGAGCTGCCGAGTCAACAATCGAATGGTTGGTTCTTATGAACTCGACCCTGAAACATCCAAGATTAATTGACTGTCCGTACTTTACAACTTTTCTCTTGGTTGTCTTTAAAAGATTATGCTCTTTAAGTTTATTTTCAATAATGGCAACTGTAAGCTTTGTAGCATATACAGGCACATTTACATCTTTGAGTATATAAGGAAGACCTCCTATATGGTCCTCGTGTCCGTGTGTAATAATAAATCCCTTAACTTTATCTATATTATCCTTAAGATATGTAACATCCGGTATAACTGAATCTATACCAAGCATCTCATCATCCGGAAAAGACATTCCGCAGTCAACAACAATTATGCTGTCGTCACATTCAAATGCTGTGATGTTCATTCCAATCTGCTCAAGTCCTCCTAAAGGTATAACTTTAACACTTTTGCTGGTATCAACTTTTTTCTTCACATCTGCCTCCAACTTATTCAAAATCTACGTCATCAAGAAGCTCATCAAAAACCTTTGTAACAGCTTCAAATTCTATATCATCAATAACTTCCTCGTACAAAGCATCACTTTCATCCGCTGCAGATGTATCCTTTAAAATAAAGGCCTGAGCATCGTCTCCTTCCCCATCCGTGACAAGCAGATAATTAATGCCGTTAATTCTTGTTTGTTCCACAACAAATAAATCTACATCCTGACCGTCGTCAAGTGTAAACACAATTTTATTATTCATATTATATATCCTTTCACGTACATCTATTCTCTTACAAGACTGTCCAAATATCCTTGCAGAATAAGAACGGCGGCAACTTTATCAACCACCTTTGCTCTGTCTTCTCTGCGTACATTACCCTCAATCATTAAATTATGAGCCGCTACCGTAGTAAGCCTCTCATCCCACATCACAACTTCAAGGCCGGTTCTTCTTCTTAACATATCAGCAAATTCCATGGATTTCTCAACACGGACTCCTTCCGTGTTATTCATATTCTTAGGATTGCCAAGTACTATAAGTCCGACATCATATTCTTCAATAAGAGCCTCAATTCTGGCAAGAGTCTGTCTCAGCTTGGTCTCGTGCTTACGTCTGATAACCTCTATTCCCTGTGCGGTAATCAGAAGCGGATCGCTTATGGCAACACCAACTGTTACAGAGCCATAATCAAGCCCCATTATTCTTTTCTTATTCATAAATACCTTGTCCGTTCAACAATAATAATAGGTCATACTTCAAATACAGTTATTTTCTGAAATTAGTATCAATATAACTGCGAAGAAGTTCTTCTAAAATCTCATCTCGTTCTGCTTTCATAATAAGGCTTCTTGCGCCTTTATGACTTGTAATGTAAGTAGGATCTCCTGACATAACATATCCTACAATCTGATTCACAGGATCATATCCTTTCTCAGTAAGTGCCAGATAAACCGAACTGATAATGTCTGCCACTTTCAGCTCCGGTTCCTTCTGAACCTTAAAAAACTGTGTATTACTGATTTCCTGCATTCACTCTCACGCCTTTCAACTACTAATATCTGTGTTATAATTCTTTATCCGAACAAAACATACATATGTAGTTTAATATATTACCACCAAAATATCAACTTTTTATTTTTCCAACCACTACATCATCCGTCAAAATATCCTCTATTTCAACATTTAGTATATCATTGGATTTTACTTTAACCCCCGTATCTGTCACAAAATCACCCTCATTATCTATTGTTCCGGCAACGGCAATCTTAACGTATCTTTCATTGTGTCCTACAAAATACGTCTTATCCTCCACAACCATGCTCTCTTCAAAAAGGACCTTCTCAGTCTTCCCAAGAAATGTTCTCATATAATCAATATGCATCTTCTGTGTAAGCTTTAAAAGCCTTGCGCTCCTCTTTGTCTTAACGATTTCCGCAAGATGTCCGCTCATCCTGTCGGCAACTGTTCCCTTACGTCTTGAATATTTAAATACATGAACCATGGAAAATCTGCATTTTTCAACAAAAGAATATGTTGTCTCAAACTCCTCATCGGTTTCTCCTACAAATCCAGCAATAACGTCTGTGGTAATTGCCGGATTATCGTAGTACTTTCTTAATCTCTCAATCCCCTCCATGTACACGGCGGTATCATATTTTCTGTTCATTCTCTTAAGTGTAGCATCACATCCGCTCTGAAGTGAGAGATGAAAATGAGGACATATTTTCTTATTCTCACTAAGTATTGAAAGGAATTCGTCTGTAATAATTCTTGGTTCAAGTGAGCTAAGTCTTATTCTCTCAATTCCCTCAATCTTACCGATTTCATCAAGAATATCAGTCAGGTATTTGAACTTAAAGGGATTGTAATCCCTTGTCTCAAATGTATCATCATTTTCAAAATCCATTCCGTAAGAAGAAACATGAATACCCGTAACAACGACCTCCTTGTAGCCGTTAGCGGCAAGCTGTTTTACTTCGTTTAGAATATCTTCCTTTAACCTGCTTCTTATTCTTCCTCTTGCATATGGAATAATGCAATACGAGCAAAACTGGTTGCAGCCGTCTTGAATCTTAATATACGCTCTTGTATTCTCCATATTTTTATCTATGGACATTTCCTCGTAGTCACACTGCTTGTCGTTGATGTCAATCACCGCTTTGTTAAAACTGTGATCTTCAAAATATTTATTGACGATTTCAACTACATCCTTCTTCTTGTTATTACCGATAACAATGTCAGCAACACCGCTTTTTAATATTTCATCATAAGCTTCCTGAACATAACAGCCTGTTGCAACAATCACAGCCTCAGGATTATTTTTTCTTACCCTGTTAATCATCTGTCTTGATTTTTTGTCTGCCATATTGGTTACCGTGCAGGTATTTATAACGACAACATCAGATTTTTGGTCAATTCTTACGATATTGCAGCCTGCAGTTATAAACTTTTTTTCCATGGCATCAGACTCGTATGAATTTACCTTACATCCTAGCGTTATGAAAGATACATTTTTATCCAAAAGCATATTATTATCAAAATTATTTTTTATCATTTTCACCAATTTCCTATTATTTAAATCTAGATTGTTTATTGCTTGACAATTATGTTCACAATGGTTAGTATTAAGCTAACAAGTTTTTGAAAGGAGGATTTACAATGAAAACTGTTACAATATCATTAAATTCAATCGATAAGGTTAAATCTTTCGTAAATGATGTTACTAAATTTGATTCAGATTTCGATTTAGTTTCAGGTAGATATGTAATTGATGCAAAGTCAATCATGGGTATATTCAGTCTTGATCTTTCTAAGCCAATAGATCTTAATATCCATAGCGAAGAGAACATCGATGCCATCCTTGAAGTACTTTCTCCTTATATTGTTGAATAGTACTATTGGGTGTTACGAAAAAAAGAGGTGTGCATACTTTCCTGTATGTACACCCCTTTTTTATACCCATTTTCAGACCGTTTCACATACAACAATTCTATCTGATAAGAATAGTCTCCACTGTCTTTAAAGCTTCCTCATAGAGTCTGTCTATATCCTCTGAAAGCTTCTTTTCAGACTTTTCAATCTGCTTTAACGAAGGCTTTGTAACAGGGTGTTTTGCCACAAAAGTGGTACAGCAGTCTTCGTATGGAAGTATTGAAGTCTCAAATGCTCCGATTTTCTGGGATATATCAACTATATCCTGTTTATCAAATGAAATTACCGGACGAAATACCGGCATTGTGCACACTGCATTGGTACATGCAAGTGACTGCATCGTCTGGCTTGCAACCTGTCCGATACTCTCACCTGTTATAAGCGACATACATCCGTTTTTAACAGCAAGATCCTGCGCTATCTTCATCATGTATCTTCTCATGATGATTGTAAGCTCTTCGTGAGGACATTTATCGTATATATACATCTGGATGTCCGTAAAATTAACTACATGAAGATCGATAGGGCCTGTATATTTTGAAATGATGTTTGCAAGTTCTATTACCTTGTTCTTTGCACGCTCGCTTGTGTAAGGTGGCGCATGGAAATATACCGCATCAATCTTAACACCTCTTTTTGCAATCATATATCCTGCAACAGGGCTGTCGATTCCGCCCGATAAAAGAAGCATTGCTCTTCCGCTTGTTCCGATTGGCATACCGCCTTCGCCCTTGATAACCTGAGAATATACGTAAGCGGAATTTCTTATTTCAACGTCTATTCTGATATCAGGATTGTGAACATCTACGGTAAGATTATCAAAATTATTTAAAAGGAATTCTCCCATGTCCGCACATATCTGTGGCGAATTTTTCGGATAATCCTTGTAACCTCTTTTTGCCTCAACTTTAAATGTATACTTCTTTTCTCTTCCGTATACCTTCTCAACATAAGCCTTAACTTCACTTGTTAAGTTGTCCCACTCATTATTGTCAATTCTAAGTGCAGGACAGATTCCGGCGATTCCAAAAACATGACAAAGTGCATCTATCACTTCGTCATAGTCGTAATCAGAAAGGCTTTCTATCAGTATTCTTCCCTGCTCCTTAATAACTTCAAACTCGCCCTCTACCTTGTCAAGAGCTCTGATAATCTGGTCTCTTAAGGCATTTTCAAATATATATCTGTTCTTGCCCTTTACACCAATCTCCGAATACTTAACCAAAAACGTCTTATACATAACAATCCTCGCTTTATATTTAGTGTCTTATATATTTTGAATATATGGGCACAAGCTCCATAAGCATGTCCACCGCATAATCTAATTCTTCTTTTGTTGTATACATACTGAAACTGAATCTAAGCGTTGAATCCAAAAGTGAATTATCCACGCCGATTGCCTTAAGTGTACCGCTTATTGCAGGGTGATTAGACGAGCATGCGGAACCTGACGATACATATACGCCTTTTTCTTCTAACGCATGAAGCAGCACTTCACTTCTTACATTTTTGAAGCTTACGCTTACAATATGCGGTGCCGTATATCCTACAGCCTTGAGAATATCATCATATTCACAACCCTCATGAATATCAACCGCATTAACCGTTACACTGCTTTTTCCGTCTTCATTAAGTTTTAAAACCCTGCTTATAAAATATGCCTTAAGTTCATACAAATGTTCAAGCTTATCCTGATGATTCGTATAATACATGCTGACAGCCCTGCCAAGTCCTGCTATGGCAGGAACATTTTCAGTCCCCGAACGCATGCCCTTTTCCTGACCGCCGCCATATATAAGTGGCTTAATCTTAACCTTGTCGGCTACATACAAAAATCCGCTTCCCTTAGGTCCATGGAATTTGTGACCGCTTACACTCATAGCATCAATGCCAAGCTTCTTAGGATAGATTTTATATTTTCCGTAAGCCTGAATTGCATCTACATGGAATAATGTTTTAGGATTAGTCTCCTTAATCACTGTGCTTATTTCGCCAATATCCTCAAGCGCACCAACTTCGTTGTTGACCATCATAACAGACACAAGAATGGTATCAGGTCTTATCGCATCTTTTAATTCATCAAGGCGCACATGCCCCATTGCATCAACACCTATATATGTTACCTCAAAACCGTTCTCCTCAAGAAACATCATAGGGTTATATACGGATGCATGTTCAAATACAGTTGTAATGATGTGCTTTCCAGCTCTTTTATTTGCATTGGCAATTCCTATAAGAGCCGTGTTGTTCGATTCACTTCCACCCGAAGTAAATATAATCTCCTTAGGTGTAACCTTAAGTGAATCAGCTATTATTTTTCTTGCCTCGTTTATATATTTTTCCGCTTCAAGTCCTTTGGTATGCATGGATGAAGGATTACCGTAATCATTAAGTAAAACCTCATTCATCAATGCAACAACTTCCTCCTGTGGTCTGGTTGTCGCCGCATTATCCAGATATGCCTGCATTTTAAGCCTCCTGTCCGCCTTCTTTATCTTCTTCAAGTCCAAACATAATAATTGATAATATAGTAAGACCCGCAGTCTCTGTACGCAATATTCTATGTCCAAGAGAAACAGCCGTAACGCCCGATTCAAAAGCTGCGTTAATCTCTTCTTCGCTAAAGCCTCCCTCAGGACCGATAAATACAGCTATATTCTTCTTACCCTTAACATCACCCAGTATCTTTTTTGAATACTCCATTCCTTTTGCTTTTTCGTATGCTACAACAGCAAGATCGCACTTTGATGCTTCTTTAACGGCATCTGCAAATTTCATCACAGGAGTAACCTGCGGTATAATACCTCTTTGCGACTGCTTAGCTGCTGAACGTGCTATTGTGTTCCATCTGCTTATCACTTTTTCTTCTTTTTTTGAATCTAATTTTGTGACACAGTATCTTGTCATAACAGGAACGATACGTGTTGCCCCAAGCTCCACTGCCTTTTGAATGATAAGCTCCATCTTGTCCTTCTTAGGCAGCCCCTGATACAACGTAATATCAGCCTGAAGTTCAGCCTCATTTTTCATGCTGCACTTAATATCCGCACGCACACACGCATCCGTTATTTCGCTTAAAATGCACTCGTAATCAACACCTTGCATGTCACATACCAATATATGCTCACCGGCTTTCATACGCAACACATTTTTTACATGATTGATATCTTCTTTTTCAAGCTCCACAAAATTCTCATGGATATTCTCAGATGATACATAAAATCTAAACATAATATTCCTACTGTGGCTTTCTGGCAACAAATGATACCCAGTCGCCCATTCTGTTTTCTTCGAGTATTACAAAACCGTTATCCTCTATGGCTTTCTTTACTTCATCAGCCTTCATGTCAATAATACCGGATGAAATAAATAATCCTCCCGGCTTAATATGACGTCCGATTGTTGCTGATAATGGTATAATTACATCTGCAAGGATATTTGCAACCGCAATATCATACTTTTCAAATCCGGCTCTGGCTGCCAGCTCTTCATCATCAATAATATTGCCTGATGCAACCTCAAATCTGTCTTCGCTAATACCGTTAACCTTGGCATTTTCCAAAGTAGCCTCAATGGCGTGTCTGTCAATATCTGTTCCAAATGCGCTTTTTGCACCAAGCATAATTCCGATAATTGAAAGGATACCGCTTCCGCATCCGACATCAATAAGAGTTGTCTCGCTTGTAATAAATTTTCTTAGTCCGTTAATGCAAAGTCTTGTAGTCTCATGAGAACCTGTACCAAAAGCAGTTCCCGGGTCTATCTCAACTACATAAGTTCCCTCACTGACATCGTCAAGCTTCTCCCATGTTGGCTTGATAATGATATCATCTGCAACTTTAAAAGGCTTAAAGAATTCCTTCCACTTATTAAGCCAGTCCGCATCGTCCGTCTTGCTGACCGTAATGCTTCCATCACCGATATCACAACAACTTCTAAGCTCGTCAAGTGCCTCTTTAACATCGGAAATGAGTTTGACAAAGTCCTCTTTACCGTTAACGGCGTTACCGAAGTTATCATCATCAGGTTTGTTTTCCGATAAAATATCTATGTAGAAACTTACCTTTGCACTGTTATCATTTTCATCACTTTCAGGAAGAATGTCAATAAACATTGCCTTTCTGTCTTCCTCGCTTATACCCTTGTTATCCTCTATCTCAATGCCTTCTATGCCCATTTCATTAAGGGTATAGCTTATCATATCAACAGCATCGCAGGTGGTATCAATAGTAGCTTTAGTCCAAATCATAGCTGACTCCTTGTAAATGTTTTATTGACAGTTTATTTTTTCTTACCAAACATCTTCTTTTTAATGCTCTTATCCTCTGTCTGCAAATCATCAGGTCCGTTAAGGGACTCGTCAAATTTCTTAAGAAGTTCCTTCTGCTCCTGGGTAAGGCTCTTTGGTACATCGACAATTAAAGTTACGTACTGGTCACCTCTTACCTGCTTGTTACGAAGATTAGGAACACCCTTGCCACGCAGTCTTACCTTTGTGTTGGTTGCTGTTCCGGCTTTAACAGTGTAGAGTACATCTCCGTCAATTGTAGGAACCTTTATATCTCCGCCAAGTGCCGCCTTAGCATAAGACATCTTAACATCAACAAAAATATCATAATCCTGTCTTACAAACATATCATCTCTTGATACGCTGATGTAGATAATAAGGTCTCCTCTTGGACCGCCGTTAGCACCCGGCTCGCCGAGTCCTTTCATCTTGATTGCCTGACCGTCATCAATTCCTGCAGGTATATCAACCTCTATAGTCTTAGTGATTCTGTTATATCCGTTACCGCCACACTTAGTACATTTATCTTTGATAATCTTACCTGTTCCGTGACACTCAGGACACGCCTGAACAGATCTTGAGATTCCAAAGAAAGACTGCTGCTGCATTACAACCTGACCGCTACCGTTACACTTTGTACATGTTACAGGAGATGTTCCTTCCTTTGCACCTGTTCCGTGACAGGTTGGACACTCATCCATATAGCTGAAGGTAAGGTTTTTCTTCACGCCAAAACATGCTTCCTTGAAAGAAACCCTCATCTGTGCTTTTGTATTGGCACCTTTCATCGGGCCGTTACGTCTTGACGAGCGCGAACCGAATATATCTCCAAAACCAAATAAATCTCCGAAGATATCTCCAAAGTCCATGCTGCTAAAGTCAAATCCGCCGGCACCGCCCTGTCCGCCTTCAAATGCTGCATGACCGTACTGGTCGTACTGTGCTCTCTTTGAGTCATCACTAAGTATTGCATATGCCTCTGAAGCTTCCTTGAACTTCACCTCTGCCTCTTTATCTCCGGGATTAGCGTCCGGATGATATTTTTTGGCAAGTTTTCTGTATGCTCTTTTTATCTCATCCGCCGATGCGGTCTTGCTCACGCCAAGAACCTCATAATAATCTCTCTTGTCTGCCATGAATAAAACATTCCTTTCAGTTTATAAAAATGGCTAAAGACCGGAAGGTAATTCCGGCCGTTAGCTAAATAATATTACTTTGATATTTTAGATTTCTCTGTAGTCTCCGTCAACAACATTATCATCGTTGCTTCCTGATGCCTGACTTGCATCCTGTCCGCCAAATCCTGCACCCTGTGTGAAATCAGGGCCTGCCTGACCTGCACCGCCTGCTGCCTGTGCCTGCTGCTCATACATCTTTGTGAATAATGCATTTGCACTGTTCATAAGCTTTTCTTTTGCAGCCTTGATCTCATCGATCTCACTGTCTGTCATTGACTCAGCATTTGTCTTAGCAATGATATCCTTAAGTGCGTTAAGATCTGCCTCAACGCTTGCCTTATCATTTGCGTCAATCTTGTCACCTACTTCTGTAAGTGCCTTCTCTGTCTGGAATACAAGAGAATCAGCATCATTTCTTGCATCAACGCCTTCTTTTCTCTTCTTATCCTGAGCTTCGAACTCAGCAGCTTCTTTTACAGCCTTATCGATTTCTTCATCAGAAAGGTTAGAACCTGCTGTAATTGTAATGTGCTGCTCGTTACCTGTTCCAAGATCCTTAGCTGATACATTAACGATACCGTTAGCGTCGATATCAAATGTAACTTCAATCTGTGGAACACCTCTTCTTGCTGGTGGGATTCCGTCAAGTCTGAACTGTCCGAGACTCTTGTTATCCTTGGCAAACTGTCTTTCACCCTGTACTACGTTAATATCAACAGCGCTCTGGTTATCTGCTGCTGTAGAGAATACCTGGCTCTTCTTTGTAGGAATAGTTGTATTTCTCTCGATAAGGTGTG
>CACXFB010000113.1 GCA_902766825.1 uncultured Lachnospiraceae bacterium | reverse complement strand
CGGGGGACGGTTCTTTTTGAGTCAGTGGGGACGGTTCTTTTTGACTCATTCTTTGAAGCAACCAGTTAAGTGTTGCGGTTTGGTGAGCAAAGAATGAGTCAAAAAGAACCGTCCCCACTGACTCAACCCCGCCCCCGTTTCACCTCTTACCTCATTATCTGCTCCATTATATATGGATCTTTTATTTTGTCATCATTTGCAAATATAAGAACTTTCGTCATAATCTCCGCAGTCTTAGGGTCTTCATCAATAAACGGCAGGAATAATTTACTTGTTCTCTTGTCGCTTACTGCTATTACATTAATCATTTGTCCGCCCATCTTATGAATAACTCCACTTCCAAGGTGGATTGAATATTTTCCGTGAGTTCCTTCGATTATTGCATGGTTTTTATCTATATGAACATTAGTAATTCCAAACAGTCCAAGATTAAACTCAAGTATTACTCTTCTCATTTCAACAGTAGAATGACAAGTCTGTGGATCTACGCCTCCTACATGAGCCACGCTTACCGCCAGGTCTACATCTCTCATTATTTCAGAATAAATGATGTCAGGAATCTGAGATATCTTCATCAAATTGCCTGTCTTTCTATCCGTAAAGAATACTCCCTCCAAAACCGGTGCTTCTATATCTTCCGGTGAAAACCAGTCAGCCTTGGCATAAATGGATGCTATTATATTATTTTTATAATATATTTTTTGAAGTCCGTCTTCATAATCCGCTATCCATCTGCGATTCTTAAGCGCACCTACAGTTCTCTTTGTCTGAATCTGATTTCCTGCAAACATCAATGAGCGCTCTTTATCCGATTCTTCCAAAAGCTTTACATACAGCTCCCTGAAAACCTGTCTGAAAGGTTGACATCTTCCTTTGTTGTTACCTAACTCTAACAGGAGTTTTTGATAATCTGCCCATACTCCCAAGCGGTACAAATCAACCGGATGTGCCACACGAAGAAGTGTTTCATCTGTAATACTTTTAACTTCTCCTTTTTCATCACTTATACCATCTTGAACCGGAAAACCACATAATGCCTCCCCATCAGCTGCTATGAACACAATGTTTCCAACTATAGCTTTTGTAACCGGATTTTCACTTAATTTTTTCAATTCAGAAAAAGTAAATGATTCGCTCTCTTCCATTGCCAGCTCAAACATTTTAACTGTACGACTGTATTGTTGCTTAAGTTTTTCACAAAATTCTTTAATCGATAAAAACTTCTCATCTTTTTTGATTGCCGCAGGTACAGACTTTAATATCTTACCGTTCTTATCTATAACAATCGATGCCTTGCCGAGAATATCAACATTGATTTTTACTTCATAATCCCCAATACGGGTATTTTCAAAATACTCTTTATTTTCATGTACTATCGCTGTTTCCATCGATAGAATCAATCTGGTATCGTCACTATATCCTGCTGTTACAGCCAGATTTTTAAGTGCATAAGAAACTGCTGCCCCTTCACTTTCTCTTCTTTGTGCACCAAACTGTCTGCTTTCTTTAAGGAATTGCTGTATATACTCATAACGCGATAAAATGTCTGATTGATTCTTTGATGGAATGATTGCCATTGCCATGAGTAAGTCTTTGTTTCTCTTTTCAATTATTTGTGCTTTAGTAGCATCCATGTCCATTTTCCCAAGTGCTGCATCTGCATATTTTCTAGCACGGGTATGCATATTCCCGGCAGATGAATACTTAGCGCTTTTATAAAGCATTTCAAAATTCTTCTCACCTAATTTTTCATATACTTCATTAAACCATTTCACATCAAAGCATCCACCATTAAGCTCCTCTATTGATAACGGCGTATATTTTGCAATAATAGCTTTTCTTTTATCATCAATACGCTCTGCAGTATGAGCCATAAAATAATAGCAACCTGATTTCAACCCCTCAATACCAAGATAATCTTCAATAATTTCAATCCACTGTGGCGCAAACATTGCAATCTCAGCCAGTCTGCCGGCTGTTATCTTAGAACCTTTAAGCATCTGTCTAAGTTTAGCTGCGGTATCATCATTTGTCGGATAACATACAGATAACAAATATGACAGACTTTCTTTCTTTGAAACATCATTGCTGTAGTAATAATATTTTAGCGTTTCATTTCCCAAAGCTTTTAGAATACGCACAAAAATATCAAGTCCATATATTTTCTTAATTGACTTTATTGATTTTGAAAATACAGTTTCACTGTCTCCACGCTGCAACTCAACATCGAGCATTTTATCAATTATCTTTAACGCAAACATACGACCGCTTTGATATATGGCATCATCATTCTTTTCCTCTTTATCTACATGCAGGTATTTACTTAACTCTTTATTTGCCGTGCAAATACCTACAAGTTCAATCATTGATTTTAGAAAGATATCCTCATCAATAATCCCCATATCATAGGCCTTCAAATAACTTTCAACCGAAATATGCTCAAACATAAAATTGCTCAAATTGTCATTTAAGAGATGACCTTTTTTATTTATTTTCTCATAAAGTGTATGCAAAAGGCTGAAATTCAGTTCAAAATCTTCATCAATTTCACTACTTAATTCTCTCGTTAAATCTTCAATTAAATCTAAATCTAAAAAACACTTCTTATCATAATCGCGGAAATAAAGATATCCACTCTTTTTAACACATCCGTTATTATTTTCTTTATAGTCAATCCATAATTCTTCACAGGACATATTTAATGCCATGTATCCCACAAAATTCTGCAAAACATCCACAGGAATCTTAATACTGTAACGCTTTTTTAAATATCTTATTACACTGTTCGTAAGGCTGATAAACCCACTTTTAGTAACGCGCTCATCCTCATTTCCAAGCTCTTTTGTCAGCTTATAATCCACATATTTTCCCAATATATGAATAACATTTTTCATAGCATTATCAAGCGATTCTTCCTGATAATCATCCTTTTTCCAAGGTAGTATGATTTTGTTAATCTTAAGCATGAAGCAAAAGAATCTCTGCGGAGTTCTTATTGTTTCTTCATAGAATTTATTCCACAATTCACTAAAAACGATACTTTTCTCAAGTTCCTCTGTATTATCAGGTAAATCCCTGTAGGAATAAAAAAGATCGCCCATATTCCCCAATAATCTTTCTTCTCCATAATGATTAACAAACTGTCTTTCACTGTTGTCATCTATAATTTTCAATAACGCACGGTACATATCCGTAATCTCATCATATGGTATATCAAAAAAATCTCTTACAACACTTAAATCCGGGGTATAATCAGGCAAAGGAAGCTTAGCATCAGTATTATACAATCCATATCCGTTTTCTTTTGTAACACTCTCTTTTTTATCACTTCCTATTAACTGCCCAATAAGTATTTGTTCTCTTTCACTTGGTGAATCAATCTTTTCAACAGCCCTCAATACATCAGAA
Source organism: uncultured Lachnospiraceae bacterium (assembly GCA_902766825.1). GTDB lineage: Bacteria > Bacillota > Clostridia > Lachnospirales > Lachnospiraceae > CACXFB01. The sequence goes on along the minus strand of CACXFB010000113.1, from coordinate 7,490 downwards.
AATTCTTTATCCGGTTTACTGTCACATAACCACTTAATAACATCCAGTGCTGCAAGTCTTGTATTTTCATCTTTTGATTCGACCATTCTGGTAGCACTTAATTGCACACCGGCTTCATCTCTCTTTTTTATAAGCTCAATTACAGCTGAACGGATTTCAGAATTTTTATAACGTGCAAAACTTTCTATTGTTTGATATTCCTCATCAGTAATTGTCGTCTCACCAAGTATTTTTGCTGCATTTTTTCTTGTATATGTCTCTTTATCAGCAACCGCATTAATAAGGGTTTGACGTTGTACTTTAGTATTGATTTTGTGAGCTATTGCCTTTATGGCACTGCTTCTTGAATCAATATCAATTTCAGTAATATGTCCGCAAATGAAATCTTTCTTTTCATCATCCTCTAAAATCATTGCGCAGCCAAGCATACCAAACATTAAACTGCTCTTACTTATAGCACAGCTAAACCAAGGATACAGAATTTTGTCGTACTTTATTTCCTTTTTTGGCATGTTATTATACATTTCAAGAAGTATATCATAATGCTTTGCGGCAAGTTCCTTATCTTCTGAAATCTCCTGCTCATAAAGGCTTAATTTCTTTTGATTGTTATACATCCTGTTGTACTGATTAAAATAATTGATGTATGGATAAAAAGGTCTGAAAAATGCAAAAATCTTATAATCACCCAGATTCTTCCCAATAACCTTCATTGCAATCTTTGCCGTTAAGTCGTGGCAATCAAGTCCCATACAAAAATACCCTATCACAAGAAGTGAAATGTGGGACGCATTGTCACTTAGTACAATGGAATTTATTTTATCAAACGCCTCATTAATATCATAGAACGCAATTCCCCACAACCCCATATATATATCAACAGGATCTTCTGTATTTATCTTTGCAAATGCATTTTCACGGCTTTTAAGAACATATGGTATATCCTCTAAAATTTTACCTGCAAGTCTATCCGGATCTTCATCACGGCACAATCCGGTCCATGTTCCAAGTGCTCTTTTTACAGAAGAGAATCTCACCAGATTGTTATCAATTATTGTCTTTGTAATTTTGATAAATGCCTGGGCTGTACCATAGTCCGCATTCTCACATATTGCCTGACGCAAACCTTCTGATAATCCTGCCGCAACCAAAAGCTTACACAACAAATCATGTAATTCTTCATTTTTACTGCACATAATTCCTCGAATAACCGGAACAGTTAAAATATTGATATTGTTTTCGCAAGTCATCATTTCAGATATAACATCTATTACTTTTTTATCACCATTATCTATACATGCAGCAATAATATATCCATCAAACATTTCAGTTGTTGCTTCTCTTAACTCTCTGCCATATTTACTGTCACTGCATGTAACAAACTTGTCCATTTCATTTGCAGAAGTCTGTCTGAATCTCATGTAATAATATGACTCTATAAGACCTAATGCTCTTGTGATGAACGGAGCATAATCCTTACTTCTGAAACTTCTGCGCGACCAGCTTGTACTATATTGATAGTTGATAAAATTATCAAGAATATACGCATACTGCTCTTTAAACTCATCCGGAATCAAAACCTTTATCAATGTTGGATAATTGACTGACATATACTCATTTAGATTCTCAACAAATTCTTTTTCATTACTTGAAAACCACTGTGAATCTTTAAGAATATACTCTAATGCCGCTTTTTCCTTATTTCCAAGCAATTCCAAATCCTTATTATCTTCTAAAAACTTTTTATTAAACTTGTCTAATTCACTTCTATAGTTTATTCTCATATGTTTTCTCCTACCACATTCTACCCGCAAGCATTACCAGCTTAATAAACGTAATGCTCTCAATCTCACTAAGTTTTATTGTCTCTTCAAGTTTTTCAAGCCTTAATTTATCAGCAAATATTGCAACGATTCCATCCTCAAATGAACTGATTGCATTAAATGTTGCCGTCTTTACATCAGCAGTTTTGTCATTATAAATTGTTTCAAAAGCTATCTTACCCTGTGTCGCCATGTCCTCTATTTCCTGTGGCAAAAGAGCTTTTAAAACTTCACCGTTTTCTACTCTTTCATTGTATTTTTCAACACAATACTGCACGGTTTCCTCAATGAGTTCCCTGACACTTATTTCATCTTTTGTATATGAAATATTAATAGTGGTTATCTTATTCTTTTTCCCGGAAACCGATTTAACATTAATTTTTGCTTCCATATGCACCTGCCTCTTTACTGAGTCCCCGTTGACTCATCTCATTATCTGGTCCATTATATAAGGATCTTTTATTTTGTCATCACTTGCAAACGTGAGTACTTTCGTCATAATTTCTGCTGTTTTTGGATCTTCATCGATAAACGGAAGGAATATTTTACTTGTTCTCTTATCGCTTACTGCTATGACATTAATCATATGTCCTCCCATCTTATGAATAACTCCACTTCCAAGATGAACTGTGTACTTTCCATGAGTTCCTTCGATTATTGCATGATTTTTCTGAATCTGTACATTATCAATTCCAAACAGCTTAAGGTTAAATTGCAAAATAGCGCTTCTCATCTCAATAGTAGAATGACATGTTACAGGATCAACACCTCCGACATGTGCTACACTTACTGCAAGATCCACATCTCTCATAACTTCTGAATACAGGATATCCGGAATCGAAGCTATAGTAAAGCGACCGTAAGTTTTTCTGTCGTAAAAATATACTCCCTCAAGCACCGGCGCCTCCACATCTGCCGGTGAAAACCAATCCGCCTTAGCATAAATAGATGCAATTATATTATCTTTATAATAGATTTTTTGCAGGCCATCTTCATAGTCCGCTATCCATCTTCTGTTTTTAAGAGCACCTATTGTACGATTTGTCTGGATCTGATTTCCCGCAAACATCAATGAAACTTTTTTGTCAGCCTCTTCATCAAGCTTTACATACAGTTCCCTGAATACCTGCCGAAACGGCTGGCGTCTTCCTTCACCGTTACCAAGTTCCAATATCATCTGCTGATACTGCGACCAGACTTTATTACTGTAAAGGTCAAACGGATGTGCAACTCTAAGCATCTCTTCATTAGAAATATTGTGAATATGTGCTCTATAATCACGAAGGCCGTTCGGCGTTAATAATCCTGTCTTTTTGTTATCATCTAAGGCAACAAAAACAAGATTTTCAACAATTGCCTTTGTAACAGGATTATTACAAAGACCTGTCAGTTCCTTAAAGCCAAAACCATCTCTGTTCTCCATTGCTTCTTCAAACATTTTGACTGTACGACTGTATTGTTGTTTTAACTTGTCGCCAAACTCTTTTATCAGCATGAATTCTTCATTCTTCTTTATAGCAGCAGGAACTGATTTTAATTCTTTTTCACCTTTCTTAATAATCAAAGATGATCTTCCCTGTATATCAACATTTATTCTAACGCTATAATCTTTAATTATGTTTTCTTCAAAAAATCTGTCGTTTTGAGTAACGATTTCTGTTTCCATCGAAAGAATCAATCGCATATCGTCACTGTATCCGGCTGTAACGGCAAGATTTTTAAGAGCATATGTAACCGCTGACGCCTCACTTTCCCTTCTTGCCGCACCAAACTGCCTGCTTTCCTTAAGAAACTTCTGAATAAACTCATAACGATCAAGAATATCTGCTTTATTTTTTGACGGAATAATTGCAAAAGCCATCAGTAAATCCTTGTTTCTCTTCTCGCTTATCTGCTGCTTTACATCTTCAATATCCAGCTTTCCAAGAGCTGCATCCGCATATTTTCTGGCACGCACATGCCTGTTACCGGCAAATGCATATTTCGAAGCTTTATACAGCCTGTCAAAATTCTTCTCGCCTAATATTCTATATATCTCATAAAACCATTTTACATCAAAACAACCGCCATTAAGTTCTTCCTTTGAAAACGGCGTGTACTTTGCAATTATTGCCTCTGTCTTATCATCTATATCCTCCGATGAATGAGCTATGAAATAATAACAGCCGGCCTTTAATCCATCAATCTGAAGATATTTCTCAATATAATCAATCCATTGCGGTGCAAACATGGCAATTTCAATCAGCCTGTCGTCCGTGATCTGAGTCTGATCAATCATGCTCTTAAATTTTTCAAATGTATCCTCTTTGGAAGGATAGCTGACATTGAGCAAATGACATAGACACTTATTTTTTGATACATCACGACAATAATAACTACGCACTAACTTTTCATTACTTAAAGCCTTAACAATCTCTACAAATCTGTCTGTCCCCTCCACATATCTTATATACCTTAATTTATCTGAAAACTCTGTTTTACTGTCACCTCTTTTTAATTCTGTATCAAGAACCACATCAAGAAGTGTCTGCGCAACTTTTTTGCCATCCTGAAAAAGTCTTTTATTTTTTTCCTTCCACGAGGTGTTATTAAAATAATTACTAAGTTGCAAAAAAGCATATTCAATATTTATCAACTCAAATATATCTTTATATATAATTTCTTCACTGATTATCCCTAACCTATATGCTTTCAAATAATATTCAAGTGGTATCTTTCCACATGAATGATAACCATAGTCTTCACTGTACTCTACCACTTTTTTGTACAAGGTACGTAACAAATAAAAATTCACTTCAAAATCATCATCTAATTTTTCATCTAACTCAGATATAAAAACATGCATTTTATAAGAATTAGAACCGTCACACACAATCCTGTACGTATCTCTAATTCCTTCAATAAGCAAATCCTTCTTAACTGCATTAAGTGCAAGATATCCGACAAGATTTTGTAAAACATCCAGGGGAATTGAAAAACCATTACGTAGTATCAGATATTTTACAACATCGCTTTTCATTTTGCGAAATTCGTAACTCATTATATTGTCTTTTTCTAATTCTTTCGCTGCATCATATTCCCCAAGTTCACCAAAAGCATATCTCATGGCTTTTCGCAATTCATTATCATAATTTCCCTGCTTAACCGGATCATCCTTACTTATGATAACACCACAAAAATCAAAACAGAACAGACGCTTAGGTGATTTTATTACCTCATCATAAAACTTATCCCACAAATGTGCTAATTGATTATCAATCTCTAATTTTTTACCATTCTTAATCATTTCATCTATATGAAAATCTAAAAATGATCCCATATTTCCAAGTATACATTCCTTTTGGTCACAATTCTTATACTCAAGACCAGCATTTTCATTAATAAGTTTTTTGAGTTCTAAATACATCTCATTTACTTCCTGCTTTGAAACAGAAAAGTAATTACGAACCACATCCAAATCAGGCTCAAAATCAATAGGTTTCATCTGCGCATCAGAACTATACAGGTTATAATTGTTTTCTTTGCTAGCTTTTGTTTCATCACTACCCTTAGTTAACTTATCTATGAGAATTTTCAGATTTTCACTTGGACAAGCTATATTTGTAATCTCTTCTTTTATTGAATCAAAATTGATATCCGGGTACTTTTCAATGGCATACTCAAGCAAATCCAACGCTGCAAGCTTGATATTCTCATTTTTTTGTGAAATCATTCTGCAGGCACTAATCTTAATTCCCTCATCACCACGTTGCTTTAACAAATCAATTACGCCGCAACGAAGTTTTGAATTTTTATACTTAGTAAAACCTTCTATTACCTTATATTCTTCATCTGTAAGCTGCATTTTCTTCAATACACTTACAGCACACTCTCTCGTATATGATTCCTTATCTGCTGCAGCATTAATCAAAGTGTTTCGCTGCTTAGTTGTAGTTATCTTTTCCCCTATAACTGACAGTATTCTATGCTTATATTCTGTATAACCGGCTTTTGCCTCCACCAAATGATCACATATAAAATCCATTTTCTCATCATCTTCACTTATTCTTGCGCATCTTGCCATGTAATACAGGATTTCGCCTTTACTGATAGATGTACTAAACCATGGATACAAAATTGGGTTAAACTCATACTCTTTTTCAGACATGGCATTATACATTTTCTCAAGTAAACAAAAGTGTTTTCTTGCAGCTTCTTTATCACTAAGCATATCCACAATATAATTTGGAGTCCGTTTATCAACATTAAAACTGTATAAATAACAACTTTTATATAGCGAAAAAATCTTATAATTATCCACTACTTTTTCAAGTACCAAACCAGCAGTTTCAATAGATAACCTCGAATAATATCTTTCACACAAAAAATATCCCATTACAAGCATCTGTGGTTCATATATAGCAAAATTCCTATCATTTTTTTCAATTATATTGAGTATTACCTTTACAGCTTCAATAAAATCATAGAATCCTATTCCCCATATTCCCATATAAATATCAACAGGATCATCTGTATTAATCTTTTCAAGTGCATTTTCATGACTCTCAAGAACATATGGTATGTTTTTCAAAATCTTTTCTGCCAGGCGATTAGGATTTTCATCATAATCGCATATACCGGTCCATGTTCCTATAGCACGTTTTATTGAAGAGAATCTGACAAGATTATTGTCAATAATAGTTTTTACAATTTTCTTAAATGCCTCTGCCGTACCAAAATCAGCATTTTCACAGATTGCCTGACGAAGCCCTTCCGACAATCTTGCCGCCACCAAAAGGTTACACATCAAATCATGAAGATCTTCATTTTTGCTGCAAAACACACCTCGAATAATATCTGTAGACAATATATTGGTATTGTTTTCACTTTTCATAATATCAGCTACAGTATTTATTACTTTTTCATTCCCCTCATCAATACAGGCTGCAATTATGTATCCGTCCAGGCCATTCATTTTTTCTTCCCTTAAAGCATAACCGCACTTACAATCTTCACACGAAACGTATTTATCCATTTCATTCCTTTTTGTTCCCCTAAATCCCATATAATAATATACGCAGGCAAGACCAATGGCCCTGCCTGTAAACACAGAATATTCTCTCCATCTGAAGCTTCTGCGTGTCCATCCTGTTTCATATTGAAAATTAATAAAATTATCAAGGATATAAGCATACTGCTCTCTAAACTCGTCCGGAATCAGTAATTTAATCAACGTCGAATAATTACTCTGCATATACTCGTTAAGATTATTTACACTGTTAACATCATCATTGGAGCAATATATGCTTCCGCTCATAAGCCGATTAAATATTTCCTTTTCTTTTTCGCTTAATAATTCTATTGTTTCCTTATTGTCTTCACAGAACTTCTTGTTATACTTCTTAAGTTCTTCTTTATAATAATAATCCATCTTTTATCTCCTGGCATAAAATTCCCACTCATTTTATATTTTTAACATCTTTTATAATTGTATTTCATGCGAGGAGAGGAGTCAATGGTGCAGTGAAACGGGGAGTGAAACGGGGGACGGTTCTTCGTTCCATGAGTCAGTGGGGACGGTTCTTTTTGACTCATTCTTTTCTCACCAAACCGCAACACTTAACTGGTTGCTTCAAAGAATGAGTCAAAAAGAACCGTCCCCACTGACTCAAAAAGAACCGTCCCCCG
>CACXFB010000112.1 GCA_902766825.1 uncultured Lachnospiraceae bacterium | reverse complement strand
GGAACCGTCCCCCGTTTCAGCCCCCCAGTTTCAGCCCCCAGTTTCACCCCTTGAAAAAATGCATTGCCTAATGTAGAATAATAGTAGGTATGTGTGAGTGCACAGACCGGAGACGTTAACTTTGTTACCTAACCTAAACGTTAACTTTGTTACCTGATTTTTTAAAGGAAAGGAGTGGTTTGATGTCAGGAATGTATGGAATTTCAGGTGCTTCTTTTTTCAATACCTATTTTGGAAGCTCAGGTAATTCCGGCTCGTACAGTGGAACGGGTAGTGTGTTTTCACAGTCATCGTCTGTAAATTTATCTGATTTTTCGATGATTCGCAACGGCACATATTCTAAGCTGATGAAAAGCTATTATAAGAATGTTGATACCTCGTCTGAAAAGAGCAAGCTGACGAAGAATAAAGATGCTTCGGATGTTAAGTCTCTTACCCTGACACGTAATGATGCGCAAACATTATATAAAGCTGCTTCTGCTATGAACAACTCGTCATTGTATAGTGCATCTTCTAAGGATGGCTCATATGATTACGATACACTTTATAAGAAAGCCTCAGATTTTGTAAAGGCATATAATGATTTACATGATTCCTTTGAGGATATTGATTCTACATCTGTTTTGAATGTAGGTATTAATATGACCGGAAACACATCGGCCAACAAGGGATTGCTTGGAAAAGTAGGTATTACTGTAAATGCTGATAACACGTTAAAAATTGATGAAGATAAATTCAAAAGCGCTTCAATGAATGATCTTAAAACTCTGTTTACCGGAAGAAGTTCATATGGTGATAAGATTAAGAATTATGCATCAAGTGCTTATTCGATTGCTTCATCTAATGTAGCAGCATCAACTGTAACCGGGTCAGCATATACAATGTCAGGCGCATATGCGCTTTCGGCTATAACAACATATTCCGGAATAATATAGTTTATAAAAAAATTATAATTATGGAATTATACTGAATCTGCATTATATTCGAAGGGATATGATGCAGATTTTTTTCGGATTATATAATAATGAACTTGAATTTTTTATGATTTTATTATATTGTATTAATGTGCGTGAAATATGCGCAAAGCTTATGTTCATAAATAATATGCAAATAATTAAATATGAAAAAATATATGCACATATGAAAGGAGCAATTCATGAGCAATTTAGCAAAAGTTGTTGAGGAGTTATTCAACAAGTCTATCAAGGAGTGTTCTGACGAAGAAGTATACGTTGGACTTTTAAAACTCACAAAGGATTCTATCCAGAACAAAGGTTATAATGAGGGAAAGAAGCAGATCTACTACATATCAGCTGAATTCCTTATCGGAAAGCTTTTATCTAACAATCTTATTAATTTAGGTATCTATGATGAGATCAGCAAAGAGCTTGCTGACAATGGTAAGGATATCACTAAGATTGAAGAAGTTGAGTTAGAGCCTTCACTCGGTAATGGTGGTCTTGGAAGACTTGCAGCATGTTTTATTGATTCTATTGCTACATTAGGAATGGCTGGAGCAGGTATCACACTTAACTATCACCTTGGATTATTTAAGCAGGTATTTGAGAATAAGCTTCAGAAAGAGACACCTAACAATTGGATTACAGAGAATTGCTGGTCTACAAGACAGAGCAACTCTTACGAGGTTCCATTTAAGAACTTTACATTAAAGTCAACACTTTATGATATTGATGTAAGCGGATATGATAACAAAGCAATCAAACTTCATTTATTTGATATTGATACAGTTGATGAGAACCTTGTATATGACGGAATCAAGTTTGATCAGCATGATATTGCTAAGAACCTTACTCTTTTCATTTATCCGGATGACAGCACAAGAGAAGGACAGCTTCTTAGAATTTACCAGCAGTATTTCATGGTAAGCAACGGTGCACAGCTTATTATTGAAGAAGCTAAGGCAAGAGGATGCGATGATTTAAGAAAACTTAATGAATATGCAGTAATCCAGATCAATGATACACACCCAAGTATGGTTATTCCTGAATTAATCAGAATTATGACATCACAGGGAATCAGCATGGATGAGGCAATTGATACAGTTTCTAAGACTTGTGCATATACTAACCATACAATTCTTGCAGAAGCTCTTGAGAAGTGGCCAATGGATTACCTTGAGGAAGTTGTTCCACACCTTATTCCAATTATCAGAGAACTTGATAACAGAGTAAGAGCTAAGTTTAGCGATCCTTCAGTTGCAATCATTGACGAGAGCAACAGAGTTCATATGGCACATATGGATATTCATTATTCATTCAGCGTTAACGGTGTTGCATATCTTCATACAGAGATTCTTAAGAACAGTGAGCTTAAGAACTTCTATGATATCTATCCTGAGAAGTTTAACAACAAGACTAACGGTATTACATTCCGTAGATGGTTAATGCATTGTAATCATCCTCTTACAAATCTTATTGAAGAACTTATCGGACCTGGATTTAAGAAGGATGCTAATGAACTTGAGAAACTTCTTCAGTTCAAGGATGACGATGCAGTTCTTGATAAGCTTCTTGCAATCAAGAAGGATGCAAAGGTTGTCCTTAAGGACTTCGTTAAGGCTAATGTAAATCAGGATATTGATGAGAACTCTATCTTCGATATTCAGGTTAAGAGACTTCACGAATACAAGAGACAGCAGTTAAATGTTCTTTACATCATTAACAAGTATCTTGAGATTAAAGAAGGAAAGACACCTAAGACACCTATAACATTTGTATTTGGTGCTAAGGCAGCTCCTGCATACATCATTGCTAAGGATATTATCCATGCAATCCTTTGCTTACAGGAATTAATCAACAACGATCCTGAAGTTAGCAAGTACATCAAGGTTGTTATGGTTGAGAACTACAATGTAACAGCAGCTGAGAAGTTATTCCCTGCATGTGATATTTCAGAGCAGATTTCACTTGCATCTAAGGAAGCTTCAGGAACAGGTAACATGAAGTTCATGCTTAACGGTGCAGTTACTCTTGGAACAGATGACGGTGCTAACGTTGAGATTCATCAGTTAGTTGGAGATGAGAATATCTACATCTTCGGTGCTGATTCTGATTCAGTTATCGAGCATTATGCTAAGGGTGATTATTGTGCACTTGAGATATTAAAGAACAATCCAGAGATTTCTAAGCTTGTTGAGTTCTTAATCAGCCCACAGATGGTTGCTGTAGGTAACTATGATAACTTACAGAGACTCTATCATGAGATTGTTACAAAGGATTGGTTCATGACATTACTTGATGTTGAAGATTACATCAAAGTTAAGGATCAGGCAATTGCAGATTATGCTGATCGTAAGACATGGGCTAAGAAGATGCTTGTTAACATCGCAAAGGCAGGATTCTTCTCATCAGACAGAACTATCGAGCAGTACAATCAGGATGTATGGAAGTTAAACTAATTGCTGGCTTCAATATATAATTAATTAAATTATTGAATAAAAGCCGTTGTTTATTGCATTTTTCATAGACAACGGCTTTATTTTTTGGAGGCAGTTATGGCTAAAGCGAAAGAAATCAAAACCAATGCCATGAGAATTCTTGATAAAAACAAAATTGATTACACTGTTAATACATATGAGTGTGACGAGTTTATAGATGGTGTTCACATCGCAGATAAACTTGGACAAAGCTATGATGAATCCTTTAAGACAATTGTTACGGTCGGCAAGAGTAAAGAATACTATGTTTTTTGCATTCCTGTTGATAAGGAGATTGATTTAAAGGAAGCTGCAAAAAGTGTTGGAGAAAAAGCAGTTGAAACACTCCATGTAAAGGATTTAAACGGCATCACGGGTTATATTCGCGGAGGATGCACACCGATTGGAATGAAAAAACTATTTAAGACAGTTATAGATGCAAGCTGCTTAAATCATGACAAGATTATTATATCGGGAGGTAAGATAGGCATTCAGCTAATTTTGTCACCGGCAGATCTTATCAAGGTAGTTAAAGCAGATACTGCTGATATTTGCAGAAAGTAACATACTATAAGTTTCGTGAATAAGATGTTAATAACAATGAGGTAATCCTAAAAAGAGACATTTTATGCACGAAGCTTTTATTTTTGCCGCTCTTGGAACAGGATTCACTTTTTTGATGACTACCTTGGGGGCGGCAGTAGTTTTTTTATTCAGGAAAAATATAAATCCACTTTCGCAAAGACTGTGTCTTGGATTTGCGGCGGGGGTTATGATGGCTGCATCGATCTGGTCATTGCTTATTCCTTCAATTGAAGAGTCAAGTTATCTTGGAAGACTTGGTTTTTTGCCTGCGGCTCTTGGCTTTGCCGCGGGAGGAGTATTCATTTACACAATGGATGCGGTATTTATGAAAATGAAGATGAAAATAAGTAATAACAACGCACTTATGTTAACGGCCGTAACACTTCATAACATACCGGAAGGAATAAGTGTCGGGGCAGCATTTGCCATGGCAGGGCTAAGCAGGGAAAGCTCGATGTTTTATGCGGCGGCAGTATTTGCATTTGGAATCGGGATACAAAACTTCCCGGAAGGAGCGGCTATATCGCTGCCTATGCGTCAGGAAGGCTTTACAAAATTTAAATCATTTTTCATTGGAATGATGTCCGGAATTGTGGAGCCTGTCTTTGGAATGATGACAGTTCTTGCAGCAACAAGAATATCCAATTACATGCCGTGGATGCTTTCCTTTGCGGCAGGAGCAATGATATACGTTGTGGTTGAGGAGTTAATTCCACAGATAAATATATATCAGGGTGAAACTAAAAAATCAAAAGCAGGAACAGCAGCTGTTATAGCAGGATTTTTAATTATGATGATTCTTGATGTTGCTTTATCGTGAATGCAGATAAATGAACAAAATATAAGAAATTATATAAAAGTTTCGTCATATCGGTTGCAATAATGTGATTATGTATTATAATAAAAATGTTCTTTGGGGCAGGGTGAGATTCCCTACCGGCGGTAAAAGCCCGCGAGCTGCGTTGCAGTTGATTTGGTGAGATTCCAAGGCCGACAGTTATAGTCTGGATGAGAAAAGGACGGTTTATATTAGTTTGCCTATAGTTTAATATGATTATACTGCAGACGGAATTATGAATATATAAGATGAACTTTTCCCCAAAGAATCAATATGGTTCCCAGGGGATTTTTTTATGTGCGATACAGCTAATAATTACAATACTAATGAATATTATATGGCAAGAGCAATTGAACTTGCTAAGAGTGCGATGGGACATACATCACCAAATCCCATGGTGGGATGCGTTGTGGTTAAGAATGGAAGGATAATAAGTGAAGCATGTCATGAGAGATACGGAGAGTATCATGCAGAGAGAAATGCACTTTTAAGATGCAAGGAAGATACAACAGGAGCAACACTTTATGTTACGCTTGAACCGTGTTGTCATTATGGTAAGACGCCACCTTGCACTGAGATAATTATTGAGAAAAAGATTGCAAAAGTTTATATCGGAAGCATGGACTCGAATCCTCTTGTAAAAGGAAAATCGGTTAATATTTTAAGGGATGCGGGAATAGAAGTTGTAACAGGCATACTTGAAAAAGAGTGCGAGGATATGAATGAGATTTTCTATCATTACATTACAACCAAAAGACCGTTTGTCGCTATGAAATACGCATGTACACTTGACGGAAAGATTTGCTCTGTCACGGGAGATTCAAAGTGGATAACAGGTGAGAGTGCAAGGGAGCATGTTCATTTTCTTAGAAAAAAATATTCTTCTATTCTTGTTGGTGTGGGAACTGTTATTGCTGATAATCCTATGCTAAACTGCAGAATTGAAGATGGTGTCAATCCTGTCAGGATAATATGCGACAGCAATCTTAGAATTCCGATGGAATGTGATATTGTAAAGACTGCGGGAAGCATTCCTACAATAATAGCACATTGCTGCACGGATGAAGAGAAGATAAAAAGACTTAATGACTGTAACATAACAACAATAAGAACAGGCAGTGATGACGGACACGTTAACCTAAATGAGCTTATGAACGAGCTTGGTAAAATGAAGATAGACAGTGTTCTTGTCGAAGGCGGTGCACAGATTCACGGCTCATTTATAAGAAATAAACTTGTTAACAGAGTATATGCTTACATCGCCCCAAAGATAATTGCAGGAAAAGCAAAATCTCCTGTAGAGGGAGAGGGAATAGAGAAAATGGCGGATGCTGTTAAGCTTAGTGATATTAAGACAACAAGATTTGGGGATGACATTCTTATAGAAGGAAGGTGTAATATGTGTTTACCGGAATAGTTGAGGAAACCGGAAGTGTAAAAAGTATTAACGGTAACGGTGACAGTTATAAGATAACGATAAGTTGTAAAAAGGTTTTAGAGGATTCTAAGATAGGAGACAGCATTGCGGTTAACGGAGTCTGTCTTACAGTGACCGATATGACGGATTCGCAGTTTTGTGCCGATGTTATGCCGGAGACAATACATAGAAGCAGTCTTTCCACATTAAAAGAAGGCGGCATGGTAAATCTTGAGCGTGCAATGGCAGCCGGTGGAAGATTTGGCGGACATATAGTATCCGGACACATCGACGGGACCGGTACCGTGGTCGAGATAAAAAAAGACAGTAACGCAGTATGGTATACAATAAACTGTTCAAAACAGCTTTTAAGATACATAGTTGAAAAAGGTTCAGTGACATTGGACGGAATAAGCCTTACGGTTGCATATGTTGATGACAGTTCATTTAAGGTATCGGTAATTCCGCATACGAGAGAAGTTACTAATCTTACAACAAAGAATGTCGGAAGTATAATCAACATTGAAAATGACATAATAGGAAAATATGTTGAAAAACTTATGCTTCCTGCAAGTGTAAATGAGACTCCTAAAAGCAGGATTACGGCAGATTTTCTTGCAGAGAATGGTTTTATGTAGATAGTAAAAATGTTAATAAAATATAATCAGGAAGGAATAAGATTATGATTGGAACAATTGAGCAGGCACTTGAAGATTTAAGAGAAGGTAAGATAATAGTTGTTATCGATGACCCGGACAGAGAAAATGAAGGTGATTTAATCTGTGCAGCGCAGTTTGCAACAACTGAAAATGTTAACTTTATGGCCAGCAAGGCTAAGGGATTAATCTGTATGCCTATGAGCAGTGATATGTGTAAGAAACTTGATCTTTCACAGATGGTTGCTGTTAATACAGATAATCATTCAACAGCATTTACTGTATCTATTGATCATGTTGACACAACAACAGGAATTTCGGCAGTTGAACGTTCTCTTACAGCAATGAAAGTTGTAGAGGATGATGCAAAGCCTGAGGATTTTAGAAGACCGGGACATATGTTCCCTCTTGAGGCAAGAGAAGGTGGTGTGTTAAAGAGAAACGGACACACAGAAGCAACAGTTGACCTTATGAAGCTTGCAGGTTTAAAAGAGTGCGGACTTTGCTGTGAGATAATGAAGGACGACGGAACAATGATGAGAACAACCGAACTTCTTGAGTTTGCAAAAGAATATAATCTTACGGTTATAACGATTGAAGATCTCATCAAATACAGACTTAAGGATGATTCAATAGTAAGACGTTCTGCAGCTGCAAAGCTACCAACAAAGTACGGCGTATTTAACATTTACGGATATGAAAATAAACTTACAGGCGAGCATCATATTGCGCTTACAATGGGAGATGTGGCTGACGGCGAACCAGTGCTTTGCAGGGTTCATTCAGAGTGCTTTACAGGTGATGTGCTTGGTTCTTACAGATGTGACTGCGGTGAGCAGCTTGATACTGCACTTAAGACAATAGCTCAGGAAAAGAGAGGCTGCCTGCTTTATCTTAGACAGGAGGGAAGAGGAATCGGTCTTATCAATAAGATTAAGGCATACGCTCTTCAGGAAGAAGGACTTGATACGGTTGATGCCAACATTAAGTTAGGATTCCCTGCTGATATGAGAGAGTACGGAATGGGCGCACAGATTCTTTACGACCTTGGAGTTAAAAGATTAAGGCTTCTTACAAATAATCCGACTAAGATATCAGGATTATCAGGTTATGGAATAACAATCGAAGAGAGAGTTCCTATACAGATTAAGCCTAAGAATGAGGACCTTACTTATCTTCTTACAAAGCAAAAGAGAATGCATCACATGACAGATTACGAAGAGAATAAATGATTTATACATAAGATATCAGATATAAATCGATAAAAGATAATATATATTTTAAAATGGAGGAAAAGAAAATGAACAAAATTGAAGGAAATGTAGTAGGAACAGGTTTAAGAGTAGGAATCGTTGCAGCAAGATTTAATGAATTTATCGTATCAAAGCTTGTAGGCGGGGCACAGGATGCACTTGTACGTCACGGTGTAAATGATGATGATATTGATGTTGCATATGTACCGGGCGCATTCGAGATTCCGCTTGTTGCAAAGAAGATGGCTAATGCAGGAAAATATGATGCAATCATTTGTCTTGGAGCTGTAATTAAAGGTGCTACAAGCCATTATGATTATGTATGCGCAGAAGTAAGCAAAGGTGTTGCAAGTGTAGGACTTGAGGCAGGTATTCCGGTATTATTTGGTGTTCTTACAACAGATAATATCGAGCAGGCTATTGAAAGAGCCGGTACTAAGGCTGGTAATAAAGGTTATGACGTAGCATGCGGTGCTATTGAGATGATTAATCTTATGAACAATTTATAAGATTAGGTATGTGATTACAGCAAAGACGAGAATATTATGGATACACCGATTTGTGATTATGTAAAAAAATACTCAGAGAGTTATTACAGTCGTCTGCATATGCCGGGACACAAAGGAAAGAATATGATAGGACCGGAAAATATCGATATTACCGAGATAGAAGGAGCGGACACGCTCTTTCATGCAGACGGAATAATTAAAAAGAGTGAAGAAAATGCATCGCTTTTGTTTAAAAGCGGTGCAACCTTTTATTCAACGTATGGTTCTACTCATTGTATAGCATCTATGGTTACGATAGCGCAAAACGTTGCAAAAAGTGATGGTGTCAGTGAATTAACCTGCAAAAAGATTATTGCCCTTAGAAATGTACATAAAGCGTTTATCAACAATTGCGCAATGCTTGATTTGGACGTTGAATGGATTTTTCCCGATAAAAACAATGATTCTATCTGTCAGTGTAATGTATCGGTTGAAAGAATTGAAGAAGTTTTAAAATCAACAGACGCATTTGCATTGTATATAACTTCACCTGATTACCTTGGAAATGTTGCCGATATACAGACGATATCAAAACTGTGTCATGACAACGGAAAGCTTTTGCTTGTTGATAATGCACATGGCGCATATCTGGCTTTTCTAAAAGAGTCCTTGCATCCAATTGCACTTGGAGCAGATATGTGTAACGATTCGGCACATAAGACACTGCCTGTGCTTACGGGAGGTGCATACCTTCACCTGTCAAAAGAGATTGCAGGAAAGTGCAGTAATGTTAAAGACATTATGTCACTTTATGCATCAACCAGTCCATCATATGTTATCATGCAGTCGCTTGATATGTGTAACAAGTATCTCGAAGAGAGTTTTAGGAATGACATAATAAAGACTGGCAAAAAAGTAAAGGAGCTTGAGGATTATATAAGAAATCTGGGCTTTGAAACTATAGGTAATGAAGATTTAAAGATTACAGTGTATACCGGTAAAAGCGGTATTGACGGTAACACATTTGCAGATGTTTTAAGAGAACACAAAGCAGAATGTGAATTTAGCGACAATAATTTTGTTGTGCTTATGTTTTCACCGTTTAATGATGATATAGATTATATTCGTGTGAAAAATGCAGCTGATAGCATTAAGGCTACAATAAAACATGAAGAAATATTAGTGAAAAAAGAGAGTGCGCAAAGTATATTTGTACCAAAGAAAGTAATGACAATCAGACAGGCGGTATTTTCGCCGTCAAGGAAAGTAAATGTAGATGAGGCAGCAGGAAAAATATGTGGCATGACAGTAGTATCCTGCCCGCCCGCAATTCCTGTTGTGGTAAGCGGGGAACTGATAAATGAAAAAATGATCCCGTTATTTAAAAACAACGGGATTGAAAACATTAATATTGTTGATTGTGAAGATTAATCAATATTAATCTCATATATATGATTAACTTCGAATTTACGGTCAATGGCATTTAACATAAGGTTAATTGCTACATTGGCCTTTTTTGTTGCGTCACTTTCTACAACAGTTATATTATCAGGAAGTATATGCATATATACATCTGAGGCGATTGCAGTAAGGTGATTTTCAGCAACGTAAGGTTTAAGCATAAGTGCAAGATATGTACCAAGAGCAATAATGTGTTTACCACTAAAGAACTTTTTATCCGGCATGTTAGCAGCATCTAATATACATAGTTTGCTGTCAGGAATATTATTGCATATGTAATCCATATAATTCTCGTTAACGTACTTTTCCATTACAAGAACACTGTCCGAATCTTCGGAAAGTTTCTTTGTTGTGAATGAAGAAAAATTTGTGTGAATCTGATAGAAAAGATCATCGTTAACAATCATGTCTACAGCTATAACAGGAACAAGATAACTTCCGGATAAATCACGGAATTCCTGTTCACTAAGATCTATTGCGATTATTCCATCAATGTTTTTGCGAACAGGTAAGTTATCATCATTCTTAATAACCGGAATAAACATAACATCATAATTCATACGGTTAAGACGTTCAATTAAAAGATTAACAAAACCTGTTATCTCAAGATTTCTTGAAGGTGAATTGTCTACAAGGCGATACGAAACACCAATTATAAAATTCTTGCCTGTGACGAGGCTTTTTGCAGCTGCACTTGGAGTATAGTTAAGAAGGTTCGCTATCTGCAAAACTTTTTTCCTTGTTGCATCACTTATTTTAACATCGGTACGATTATTCATTATGTAAGATACGGTTGCAACGGAAACGCCTGCCTGCGCCGCAACATCTTTAACAGTTACTCTTTGACTCATGTAAAGCTCCAATCTGCAGTGTTATAAATGAAAATTCTAAATAAAAGTATACTCATTAAAAAAAAAGATTGTCAATAGTTATTGACAAAAAGATTCATTTATGATAACTTTTATTTAAACGATTAACTTAAACGTTTAAATGGATGAAAAAAATATTTGTTTGAGTTAAAATATTATTGAACATTAAGCTAAAAACATATTTAGAAACGGAGGATGCTTATGAAAAAGAAAGTAACAATAATAGCAACAGCACTTATGTGTGCGGGACTTGCTGCAGGATGCGGTAATGAGTCAGGAAGCGGCAGTAATGATGCCGGTTCTAAAAAGGAGATAACCGTTACATTTATGAACGGTGAAGAAGAGCTTGGTAAAGTAAAAGGAACTGCAGGCGAGGTGATTTCATCATCTGATTATGAGAAGTATCAGAATATCGAAGACTTTGACTGGAACGGCTGGTTTGAGACTCCAACTTATCTTGAGATTTCACAAAAAGATCTCTCTAAAGATACATTTGAAAAAGACACAGTGCTTTACGGATATTTTAAGCCTAACAATATTACAGAAGATACAAGACTTTGGTATGTAGTCGGAGAGTCAAGTGAAGAAGGAAGTATTCTTGATCAGAGTAAATGGGCTGCACCGATGGAAGAAGATGAAAAGACAGCTTTCCAGCTGATGCCTACAGGTAATAATCCTAATGAGTTTTCTATTACACTTGATTTACATGCAGGTGATAAGTTCCAGCTTATTCATGACTGGCAGTGGGAAGATCAGGAAGGTTTCGGATTTGTAACTGCATATGATGAGAGCTGTATCGAAAACGGAGGCGGACTTGATTCAGAGACAAGAAAAAGTAATATAAGTGTTTTAGCAGATGGTAATTATACAATAACACTTACAACAAACCCTGATGACAATGCACAGGATTCAATTGTTATTGTTAAGAATTAAGACACTGACTATTAGTTTTAACTAAATCGCACTAACGTAAAGAAGGAGCAGGAATTATGAATCAATATGCTATGTTACATATCGTCGATTCCTCATATTGTTTTCCAATAGGAAAAAATGAAATTACATTAAGACTTCGAACTGCTAAGGATGATATGAAAGAAGTCTGGGTTGTATATGAAAGCAAGTATGTAATCGGAACAACACAAAAGAAAGCCAGACTGGAAAAGAAATTCAGCGGTCAGCTGTATGATTATTATTCAGTGACACTTAATCTTAAAGATACACGTATCGGATATGTGTTCTATGTGTATGACGGTAAAGATTATATGTACTTTTCAGAGGATGGGCTTACGAAGGAATACGATTTTACCTTGGGATTCTACAATTTCTTTCAATACCCGTATATCAATGAGGCTGATATAATGCCAAAGGTTAATTGGACTAAGAATGCAGTGTTTTATCAGATATTTGTTGAAAGATTTGCAGTTGGAGACAAGAATTGGGATAAGAGTTATGTTAATATGAAATGGGGTGATATTCCTACACCTAAATCATTTGCGGGAGGTGACATAAAAGGAATAATAAATGAGCTTGATTACATCAAGGGCTTAGGCGTTAATACCATTTATCTGACACCTGTTTTTAAATCAATTTCAAATCATAAGTACGACATCATAGATTATTATGAGGTTGACAGTCAGTTTGGAAGTAATGAAGATTTAAAAGAACTGGTTATGAGAGCTCATGATAAAGGAATTAGAATAGTTCTTGATGCAGTATTTAATCATTGTTCATATGAGTGTCGCCAGTTTCAGGATGTAATGGAAAAAGGCATTGAATCGCCTTATTATGACTGGTTTGTTATATATGGTGATAAGCCGGATCCTAAAGCAGGTAATTATGAAATGTTTGCAAGCTGTGATTACATGCCAAAACTTAATACATCCAACAAGGCGGTTACAGAATTTCTTTGTGATATCGGATGTCATTACGTCACTAATTATAATATTGACGGATGGAGACTGGATGTTTCCGATGAAGTAAGTCATGAATTCTGGAGAGAATTCAGAAAGAGAATCAAGGAATGTAACAGCGAGTGTGTAATTATCGGAGAGAACTGGCATGATGCTTCTAATTACTTAAGAGGCGATCAGTATGACAGTATTATGAATTACAGTTTCACAAAGCTTTGTCTTGATTATTTTGCAAAGGATAAGATGGATGCATATCAGGCAGCAGGTAAACTTAATGACATTCTGGCAAGAAATACTGATACGGTTAATACGATGATGCTTAATCTTCTTGATAGTCACGATACATTCAGATTTTTCACGGAAGTTAAATGTGACGAAGAAAAGATGAAAGCTGCACTTGCATTATTGTTTATGTTCCCGGGAATGCCGTGTATATATTACGGAACGGAGCTTTTCATGCAGGGAGGATATGATCCGGACTGCAGAAGATGTATGGACTGGGACGGCATCAGGGATAACAAATACAGCGAGTATATAAGTTACATAAAAAAGCTTGCTGCTATTAGAAACAAAGATGATCTTGCCGGCGCGGATGCATTTATTACGGCAACAGATAATGTTCTTATTGTAAAGAGAACAACAGACACAAAAACATACTCATTGTATATTAATCTTACAGATAATGATGAGTGTGTTGAAAATATACATGTAAACGGACATTCACATGTTTTAAAGGAGGAATTATTGTGAGAAAGAAAAAGATAATCGTTGTTATGGCTTCAATATTTTCACTTGCTGTTTCTATGACAGCATGTTCGGGAAAAGATGAAAAAAAATCAAGCGGTGAGAAAGTTGTACTTAGAATTCTAGAAAATGATACGGCTAAGGAAGAAGGATATCTTGATGAGTTAATCAGTGCATTCAATGAAAAGTACAAAGATCAAGGTATAGAAGCTGTTGATGCCAACATGGATGAGTACAGTGACCTTGCAGCAAACGGACCTTATGGTTACGGCCCTGATGTATTATATCAGGCAAATGATAAGCTTATGACTTATGCGGAAGATAAACACATTCTTGCAATTAATCCTGAGGATTATGAATGTTATGGCACTACTGCAAAGGAAGCATGGAGCGCATTTGATATAAGCATTGACGGTAAGACATATACCTGTGGTATTCCTGTTAATGTTCAGGAGCCTATGCTCTTTTACAGAGAGGACTTAATCCCTGAAAACTGGGAATCAGAGTGGGACAAGGACAGCAATCAGGTGCCGGATTTCTTTGAGAACTGGAACGATTTATACAAGTTATCAAAGCAGTTAAGAGATAGTGATTCAAGTGCAAATAAAGATGAAAAATTCGGATTTATGTCATCATTTAATAATCTTTATCTTAACGCAAACTTCTTCTTATCATACGGAGCATATATATTCGGAAAAGATGATGCAGGAATTTATGACAGTTCGGATATAGGATTTGCAAAAGGTGATGCAGCTAATGGTATAGAGGCACTTATTCAGTTTGCATCTGTTATGGATGAAGGATGTATTGATGATACTATAATCACTAACAGATATGATAAGTTAGGTAACGGAAGTTATTTCTGTTCTGTATCAACACCTGATACATATTCATTATTCATAGCTAAGTTAGCACTTCATTATGAAGAGGATGGATTATCTGAAACAGAAGCTAATGAGAAGGCAAGAGAAAACCTTAAGATGATAGAGTTACCTGCACTTATGCCTGCAGATGGAGATCTTTCAAAAGACAGTTCTACAATGAAAGACAGCGACTGGGTAAAAACAGTTGTTATGGGTGGTGTTAACGGATATGGTATCAGCTCATATACAGAGCACAGAGATGAAGCAAAGCTCTTTGTTGATTTTGCTACAAGCTATGAGATGATTAACAAGAGAACACAGATTCTTGGAATAGCACCAACAAGATCAGATGTTGCAAAGGAAAATGGTGGTACAGCAGATACTATCTTTGCAAGTCTTGAAAGCGGAAGAATTATGCTTATGCCTTCAATTAAGGCTGTAGATCAGATCTGGAAGCCGGTTCAGACACTTATGGGTGACTTTGCAAAAGAACCATTCAGAAGTGATGCAGAGAAAAAATATGCAAAAAAAGATGATATAAACACTGCATTGGAAAAGGCAAGTAAAGATATTTACGATGCAATTTATACTCTGTCAGACAAATAAAATAATCAGGATGTAGTCTGCAGGTTATAGAAAGGTCATGGATATTATTATGGTACTAATTAATAATGTTAAAACAATAATGAATTCTTCCTTCAAAGCCAAAATATCGTTGGCGGTAATGGGGTTAGGCCAGATACTGTACGGACAGATCATAAAAGGTCTTTTATATCTGTCATCACTTGTAGCAGTTTTTCTGTACATGGCATTTAAAGGTGTGACGGATATTAAAGGATTTATCACACTTGGAACCGTGGAGGCTGACCCGTGGCTTGGTGAAGCCGGAGACGACTCGGTCATGATGATGTTAAGAGGTATTTTGTGTTTTGTAATATTGATTATATTTATACTCATATACATCTCTAACATCAATGATATGGCTGAGATTGTAGTAAGAGATAAAAAAGGATTGCCACTTCGCGGTTTTAAAGAAGCTGTACGTGTATTTTGCGATAAAAAGTTTCATAAAATTGCGCTCGCTCCACCAATTATCGGCGTAGTGATTTTCAATGTGCTTCCGATTGTATTTATGATTCTTATTGCATTCACGAATTACGGAGGAAATATTGTCCCACCTAAGCTTGTGGACTGGATTGGATTTGGCAACTTTAAAAAGATTCTTGTTCTTGGTGAACTGAAGTCAACTTTCTTTAAGATACTTTCATGGAACATTATTTGGGCAGCACTTGCAACCGCTGTTAACTATTTTGGCGGTCTGGCACTTGCACTGCTTCTTAATAAAAAATGTGTCCGCGGCCGAGTATTTTGGAGAGCATTTCCGATACTTGCGTATGCCCTTCCGGGATTCATAACATTACTTGCTTTCAAGTTTATGTTCTCATACGGCGGACCGGTTAACTACTATATAAAACTGTTTGGTGGTAGTGCAGTAGGATTCCTTGATATTGATGCTGGTATTAAGGCTAAGATAATTGGTCTTGCTATCAATGCATGGATATCAATACCTTCATCAATGCTTCTTGCAACAGGAATTCTTTCAAACATGAATGAAGATTTGTATGAAGCGGCAAGCATTGACGGTGCGACAAAGTGGAAGCAGTTCATCAAGATTACACTTCCTTTTGTAGTATTTTCAACAACGCCGGTTATCATAACCAGCTTTGTAGGAAACTTCAATAATTTCGGTATATTCTACTTCCTTCGTGGAGGATTATATAATGACGGATATTTCCTTGCCAGCGATACCGACCTTTTGATTAACTGGCTGTACAACATGTCAATTGATAATAACTATTACGGAATAGGAGCTGCAATAAGTCTTATCATATTCGTAATAACATCAATTCTGTCGTTGTCAATATACGTTAGAAGTGCAGCATTCAAAAAGGAGGATACGTTCAGATGATTAAGAAAAAACGCAGTAAAGCAGAAGTTATCGATAGTGTTGTTACTCATTCAGTATTAATTGTCGTGAGTTTTATATTCCTCTTTCCGGTAATATGGCTCATACTGTCATCATTTTCAAAAAGCGGTTCGATCTACGACTTGTCAGGTTTCTTTCCAAAGTCGTACAGTCTGAAAAGCTATAAGGATTTGTTCTTTGACACAACAATGTACGATTATCCAAACTGGTTGAAAAATACCTTGTTTGTTGCGGTTTGTTCAGCAATACTTGGAACAATACTTGTTATTCTGACCGCTTACGTTATGAGTAAGTTTACATTTACAATGAGAAAACCGCTTATGAAGACAACACTCGTACTTAGTATGTTCCCAAGCTTTATGGGAATGACAGCAGTGTATCTTCTTATGGTTAACTTCGGACTTATCAATAAGTTATGGAGTCTGATACTTATATATTCAGCGGGCGCGCCGATGGGATATCTGGTGCAAAAAGGTTATTTTGATACAATAAGTAATTCAATATATGAGGCTGCAAAAATTGACGGTGCAAGCAACGGTAAAATATTCTTAAAAGTTACCATACCTCTTTCAAAACCAATTATAGTGTACACGATGCTTACACAATTTGCTTGGCCATGGAGTGATTTTATCCTGCCAAGCCTCCTCCTCAAAAATAAGGATCTTTGGACCGTCGCCGTCGGACTCATGAATCTTGATGAAACAAAATTCACAAGATTCGCTGCAGGTTCAATATTTATTGGAATACCTATTATAATATTGTATTTCTGTCTCTCAAGATTCCTCGTTCAGGGATTGTCATCGGGAGCAGTAAAAGAGTAGATTAATTTTCACCATTTCAATCTGCTAAAAATGAAAGTGGGACTTTTGCTAAAGTCCCACTTTTTTTTTAGCAGACAGTGTAATAGTTAGCTATATTTTTTTATACGAATATTAGAATATATATTTTACGATGTATTTTTTTTCCACCTCTGGATCATGACCTAGTCCTTCAGACGGAGAATTACTAGAGAAAATAAGAGTAATGAAAAATCCCTAGTAGTCCCAGGAGGAGAATTACTAGGGTAAACAAGAATAATGAAAATTCTCTAGTAGTCCCAAGAGGAGAATTACTAGGGGAAACAAGAATAATGAAAATTCTCTAGTAGTACTAAGCGGAGAATTACTAGGGGAAATAAGAGTAATGAAAATTCTCTAGTAGTCCTTAGAGGAGAATTACTAGGGAAAACAAGAGTAATGAAAATTCTCTAGTAGTCCCAGGAGGAGAATTACTAGGGAAAATAAGAGTAATGAAAAATCCCTAGTAGTCCTTAGCGGAGAATTACTAGGGTAAACAAGAGTAATAATATTTCTCTAGTAATTCACTGATTAGGGACTACTAGTTTTAAGGTAATTCCTATGACTGATGTGATAAATTATCTATTTCCTAATTTTTTAATTGTTATATTAATCAAGTTTTTCAAGTATATCTATAAGTTCATTTGCATCATTTAAAATGATGTCGGCAAGCCCTGCCACATCATCACAAGGATATTTTAAATCAGGAATACATACAGGAATCATCCTTGCATTGTAAGCAGCCCGGATACCGTTTTCTGAATCTTCTAAAACCATGCATTTGTTAAAGGGCATATGTAATTCGTCTGCAACCTTAAAAAAAATATCAGGAGCGGGCTTGGAATTAGCAACAGATTCACCACCGATTACAAGCCGGAAGTAGTTTAAAAGACCTGTTATTTCAAGATATTCTGTCACATGTCTTTTGGGAGAAGAAGATGCAACGGCAACAGGTATTTCTTTATTCTTTAAATATTCAAGCAAATCGCGTATCCCCGGCTTAACGGGAAGACCGTCTGTCATTATCTCTTCCTTCATTGATACTCTTGATTTTTCGCCGATTTCACGAAGGGGATAATCAGGCCCGCAGTACTCGTTCATCTTTTTCCTTAAGTTCTCACCTGCAAGACCAAGCGTGTTAACATACATCTCTTTGGTGATTGTATAGCCGTATTCATTTGCAATCTTAATCAGATGTTTCATAAAAAGACACTCCGAGTCGAATATCAGCCCATCCATATCAAAAATAACAAGCTTTGGAAGCTCACTTATCGGACGATTAACAATGTAATCATTATTTAAATATGACATTTGGTTTGTCACCTCTTTTGATTTTTTTCTTTATTTGAATAGCTCTATTGTACCACATAATAAGGGCTAATCGAATTATTTAAAAAAAGTTTATCATTAATGCAACTTCTTTTGAAAAAATGCGTGAATATAAGTGAAAAGAAAGGAGCAGTAATATGAAACAAATCAAACAAATTAGGAGCAAAATAATTCTTGTACTAATGCTGGCAGTTATGGTAACAGGCATTGGTGCAATCAGTGCAAAAGGTGATCTGGGTCCGAAACCTTCCGTTGTGATTAGCATAGAGGGGATAAATGAAAAGGAATACTGGGTGACACTTTTATCCGAAAAACAGAGTGCAGGCCCTTACAGTGTTGAAAAAGAACCATATTATGAAAATTGGATTGAAGATGAGAAAAATGAATATTGGATAAATAAGTACAAAAAAGAAAATGAGATATGGTGGAAATTTAAAAACTTTGAGGACAGTGACGGGTATTACTTTATAGGGTATATGGAGGAGTGCTCAGAGGACAATATTTTCAGATGGGGATACTATCCGCCTGAGAAATTCAAGGTTCTTATATACATACCTGAAAAGGATAAGATGATAGAATGTTCAACTATATGTGAAAAATACGCATTTGACAGTTATTACACTCTGAAAATTGATGGAAAAGAATATAAAAACAGCGATATTGACATTGATAATTCACATCCTGATAATGAATATTCTGCTGATGATTATATTAGAATTGAAGGCGGAGATGTAAGAAAAAACTATGATTTTATACATGAATTAATCTCTTTTGGAGTGAGAGTGTTATTTACTATAATAACAGAGCTTGTAATCGCCTTAATGTTTATGTATACAAAGAAAAATCAGTTGATGATAATAGGAATCACAAATATAGTGACACAGATAATACTGAATGTATTAATCAATCTTTTATATAACCTTCAAATAGCAAAGTTAGTCTTTGATAATTTCACTCCATGGTATTTATTACTGGAGATAGTGGTATTTTTTGTTGAAGGAATGGTATATGCCCGTAAACTTACTGATGATGAACATGATAAAAAGTATTGTGTAAAAAAAGCTTATATATATTCAGCAGTGGCTAATATAGTATCATTTTTAGCGGGAATATGGATTATGTGGGATAATTTGCTGTAAGTGAGAAAACAAAATAATTAGTGAAACGGGGGACGGTTCCTCGTTCCAAAACTAAAGTGATACAATCAGAAATCTCTCTTGTTTTTGGAACGAAGAACCGTCCCCCGTTTCACATGGTAGAGATAATATTGAAATAATAGTATCTGCATGTGATAATATGAGTATATTTGTGGAAAAGATATTTGACGAGAACTATTTATATGCATAAATAAAATTAATAGAAAGTGAGATGAATGAAATGGTTGGAATTGGAATATGTGCTACATTAACATTGATTTGTCTTGGTTTGTATTTAAAAATAAAACTAAGTAGCATAAGAGTGACAGGTATTTGTAAACGAAATTATTATTACTATAAGGGATATAAGAGTAAGTTTGAATACGAAATTGAAGGAATTCATCTATGTAATTGTGAGAAAAAGCAGCATATAGGTGAATGTAAAGAAGGAAAGGAATACTCACTCTTTGTTAGAAAGAATAACCATAATTATATTATTTCAGGTAAATTTATGAGAGAATTGTTTTTGTGGATGATTCTTATGGGAACTTGTACACTAAGTAATTGTATTTTTATATTTATATATGGTGTAAGTGTGTGATTTATTTTGTTTGCCGTGTAATTTGATGTTGGGTATTACATATAGTTGTAAGACATTTTAAAAGACACAGATCCAACCTACAAGGGGCTGTCGCGCTAGATGATTAATCATCTAGACGATGCTCCTTTGTTATTTGATCGATTAATTATTATGTGAAACAGCAAACTGCCGAGGATTTTTGAGAAAGTTTGTTGAGTTTATAATATCTGATGAAACACAAGAAAGCCTCGATGCATATGGTAGAGATAATATTGACTCAATAGTATCTGCATGTGAAAATATGAATATATTTGTGGAAAAAATTTTTCATGAGAATTATTTATATGCTTAATCATAATTATAGAAAGTGAGATAAAAATGGTTGAAACTGGAATGTGTGCTGCGTTTACATTGCTTTTTCTAGTTTGGTATTTGAAAATAAGATTAAGCAGCATAAGGGTGACAGGTATTTGTAAACGTAGTAGTTATTACTATAAGGGATATATAAGTTTGTTTGAATACGAAATTGAAGGAATTCATCTTTGTAATTACGAGAAAAAACAGCATTTAGATAAATGTAAAGAAGGGAAAGAATATTTACTTTATGTTAGAAAGAATAACTATAATTATATAATTTCGGGTAAATTTATGAGCAATTTGATTTTGTGGATGATTGCTTTTGGAACTTGTACAATAAGTAGGTGTATCTTTATATTTATATATGGTGTAAGTGTGTAAATTATTTTATACTATGTAATTTTATATTTAGTATTAAAACAAGTAATTGTGGAGCGATATCAATTTTACGAACCATCAGATTGTGTTAAAATATGACCTGATGGTTCTGGTATTGTTTTAAAAGTTTATGTTCATTTAATATATAAAGATTTATGGTAGTTGATGATAGTTGGGAAAATAAAAAATTAGAAAGTGAGAAAAGAAGTGATAAGTGATATTGTAATGTGTAGCATTTTTGAATTGTTTTACATTGTTTGGTATTTGTCGATAAAAAAGAATAGAGTAAAAACAGTTGGTATCTGCAAGAAGAATCTTGATAGTTTTTGTGGATTTAAAGGAAAATTTGAATATGAATTTAATGGTATTAAATATTGTAGTATTGAAAAATATCAGCATATAGGACGGTGTAAGGTAGATAAAAAGTATACTATTTATGTAGATAAGAGAAATAATAGTAGTGTTGTGTCGATTAAACAACTTGTCGATTTGATGGTTATTATGATACTACTTTTGGGGCTTATTATATTTTTTTGCGTCATGGGGATTATAGAGGTGTTGTTATTCTGAAATAGGGGAGTGGAACGGGGGACGGTTCCTCGTTCCAAAACTGAGTCAGTAAGAACCGTCCCCGTTGACTCAGAAAAACTTAGATCCAAACAAACGGTGGGGAATCATATCATTTCCTGCCGTTTTTGTATATCTAATTCATTTCGCTAAAAGAAAGGGTAAATTTAGTGACATAGAATTTAACCGTACAATCAATAAGTAATTTTTTTTGATGGCAGTAGAGATGATATTGATTTAATAGTATCTATATGTGATAATATAAATATATTTGTAAAATAAGAAAGTGAGAAAAGAAGTGATAAGTCAGATTATAATGTGTAGTATTATGGAATTGATTTTCATTGTTTGGTACTCGTCGATAAAAAAGAATAGCGTAAAAACAGTTGGTATCTGCAAGAAGAATCTTGATAGTGTTTGTGGATTTAAAGGAAAATTTGAATATGAATTTAATGGAATTAAATATTGCAGCATTGAAAAATATCAGCATATAGGGCGGTGTAAAGTAGATAAAAAGTACACTATTTATGTAGATAAGAGAAATAACAGTAGTGTTGTTTCAATTAAACAACTTGTCGATTTGATGTTTTTTATGATTATGTTTTTGGTGGCGATTATTTTTTCCTGCATAATGGAGATTACAGAGGTGCTGTTCTTTTGAGTGAAACGGGGTCTGAAACGAAGAACCGTCCCCCGTTTCAAAATCCCGTTTCAAAAATTGTAGGTTGTTTTTTTTATAAAATATGTTAGTATTATATGTAGAAAAACAGGAGGTCATTGTGATGAAACATATTCAGACAATTAACAAGGCTAATTTAAAGCAGTCAGCTGCTAAAGGTGGATGTGGTAAGTGTCAGGCTTCATGCCAGTCTGCTTGCAAGACATCTTGTACAGTTGGTAACCAGAAGTGTGAAAGAGAAAACTAATTATCAGCATTAAGGTACATGATACGTTTATCAGCTGATAGGAATGTGGAAAATGATAATAGAATTTAACCATTCTATTATCATTTTTTCAGTATTGCTGTATTACTAAAGAATGCAGTCTGCAAAAACACAAAAATAACCGGAATGGAGATTGTTATGATACATAAGTTTAAGATTAAGGATTTAAATATTGTTTTGGATGTTAACAGCGGTGGTGTTCACGTGGTGGATGACCTTACGTATGATATGGTAGATATGGTTGAACCACCATTTGCCGATGAGTGCCCGGCAGATGTTGTTGCAAAACTGAACAAATATGATGCAGGCGAGATTAAGGAGTGCTATGACGAGTTAAAGAGCCTTTATGAGGACAAGATTCTCTACAGCGAAGATGATTATGAGAAGTATGCTAAGGCTATTATGGCACCGGTTAAATCTATGTGTCTTAACATAGCCCACGATTGTAACCTCAGATGTAAATACTGTTTTGCTGCAACAGGTGATTTCGGTAAGGGAAGAAAGCTTATGCCGCTTGAGACTGGTAAAGCTGCTATTGATTTTCTTATCAAGCAGTCTGTAGGAAGACAGAATCTTGAGCTTGATTTCTTCGGTGGTGAGCCACTTATGAATTTTGATGTGGTTAAGCAGCTTGTTGCTTACGGTAAAGAACAGGCAGCAGCTAACGGCAAGAATATCAAGTTTACAATCACTACTAACGGTATGCTGTTAAATGATGAGAATATTGATTTCATCAATAAGGAAATGAGCAATGTTGTTCTTTCTATCGACGGTCGTAAGGAAGTTAATGACAGAATGAGAGTTAAGGTTGACCAGACCGGATGCTATGACAGAATTATTGAGAATTATAAGAAGCTTGTTGAAAAGCGTGGAGATAAAGAGTACTACGTAAGAGGAACATTTACAAAGTACAATCTTGATTTCGCAAATGATGTATTACATCTTTACGAGCAGGGATTTGAACAGGTTTCTGTTGAGCCTGTAATTACAGATCCGTCTGTTCCTTATGCATTGAGCGAAGAAGATTTGGATACAATATATGCAGAGTATGAAAGACTTGCAGATGAGATTATGGCAATAAAGGAAAAGGGTGGATTTATCAACTTCTTCCACTTTATGATTGACCTTAATCAGGGACCTTGTGTAATTAAGAGACTTAAGGGATGTGGATGCGGTAACGAATATGTTGCTGTTACTCCTGACGGAGATATTTATCCATGTCATCAGTTTGTCGGAATGGATGATTACAAGATGGGTAATGTTCATGAAGGAACATTTGACCTTGATCTTAAAAAGGAATTTGCGGGTGCCCATGTGTATAACAAGCCTGAATGTAAAAAATGCTGGGCTAAGTTCTACTGCAGCGGCGGATGTAATGCAAATAATCTTTCTTATGCAGGGGATATCCATACTTCTTACAAGCTTTCATGCGATATGGAAAAGAAGAGACTTGAATGCGCAATTATGCTTAAAGTAATTCAGATGATGGATACTGCCGAGTAGTTTTTGTTAAGCGCATATTATAATGCAGGAGTGAGGTTTTGTTTATGAACGGTACAGTTAACGTAAGAAAACTTTATGATGAACCGGACAGCTTTAATTCAAAAAATATAACTGTTGCCGGTTGGGTTAAGAGTATAAGAGCTTCTAAAAAATTCGGTTTTATCGTCCTTGGAGACGGAACATGTTTTAAGCCGGTACAGATTGTATTTGATGATAGTATGGATAATTATAACGATATTTCCAAACTTAACGTCGGAGCATCCATTGTGGTTAAAGGAGAATTTGTTCTTACACCGGATGCAAAACAGCCGTTTGAGATTCATGCACTTACAATTGATGTGGAAGGCAAGTCAAGCAGCGATTATCCTTTGCAAAAAAAGAAGCATACTCTTGAATATTTAAGAACGATGCCTCATTTAAGACCAAGAACCAACACCTACAGTGCAGTTTTTCGTGTCAGATCGGTAATTGCATATGCAATACACAAATTCTTTCAGGAGAGGGATTTTGTGTATGTTCACACCCCGATTATCACAGGAAGCGACTGTGAGGGAGCAGGAGAAATGTTTGCTGTAACTACGCTTGATCCACAGAATCTGCCTTTAAATGAAGATGGAAGTGTCAACTACAGGGAAGATTTCTTTGGTAAAAAGACAAATCTTACGGTAAGCGGTCAGCTCAACGGCGAGACATTTGCCTGTGCATTTAAGAATATCTATACATTCGGACCAACATTTCGTGCGGAGAATTCCAATACTCCAAGGCATGCGGCAGAGTTTTGGATGATAGAGCCGGAGATTGCATTTGCAGACCTTGAGGATGATATGCAGTTAGCGCAGGATATGCTTAAATTTGTTATAAGATATACTCTTGAACATGCAAGCCAGGAGATTGATTTCTTTAATCAGTTTATAGACAAGGGGCTTAAAGACCGACTTGATAATGTCCTTAATTCGGAATTTGGTCATATAACTTATACGGATGCCATTGACATTTTAAAGAAAAATAACGATAATTTTGAATATAAAGTCGAGTGGGGATGTGATTTGCAGACGGAACACGAAAGATATCTTACTGAAGAAATTTTTGGCCGCCCGGTGTTTGTGACAGATTACCCTAAGGATATCAAAGCATTTTACATGAAGCTTAATCCTGACGGTAAGACGGTTGCGGCAATGGATTGTCTGGTGCCGGGAGTTGGAGAGATAATCGGCGGCAGCCAAAGAGAAGATAATCTTGAGGTATTAAGAAACAGGATGAAAGAATGTGGTCTTAAGGAAGAGGACTATGAATTCTATCTTGATCTTAGAAAATATGGTTCAGTAAGACACGCAGGATTCGGACTCGGATTTGAGAGATGTGTAATGTATCTTACGGGAATGAGCAATATCAGAGATGTAATTCCGTTCCCTAGAACAGTAAGAAACTGCGAGTATTAAAATTTTTATAATGTGGTAGTTAAAAGGTAGTAATATATTTGGGAGGTAGTATTATGGATAACAAAAAAAGTTTGATGGAAGTTATTTATATTATAGGAATATGTATAGAGTGTATGGGCTTTTTTCTTAATTTTGAATTTGACGGTACAAAAGGTATGATTCCGTTTTTTGTTATAATGTTTGGCTGTTTAATAGCATGTATCGGTTCAAGTGGTATGGGGACAGATGCCAAAAAGCCTGATGAAGAGGAAATGGCAAGAAGAAAAAAATATAGAAAATATATTTTGGCAAGTACGGGTGTTAGTTTAATTCTTATTCTTTTAATTGTTTTTTGTGGAAGATACATAGGATTTTACGGATGGATTCAAATAGGTGCTGTTTTAGGAATTAGCGTAATTAATTCGTTTATCAATGCAATTATAGTCGGATTAATGTTTAGAAATAATAAAAAAGGTAAACATATAGATTGCAGAGCATAAAATAAAAAATGCTTAATGACATTACATCAGTCATTAAGCATTTTTTTTAATGAAATCAGTGTTAATTATTTTGCTTCGAAAAGTTTTACGCCGTCTTCCTGTCCGTATACGCAGTAGCCGTCAAATCCCATTGTTTCAAGCTTACCAAGCATCTTTCCGAATTTCTTAGGTCTTGGGAAGAGTGATACTTTGTAGTCAGCTCTTAATTCTTCAGCTAATTTCCATGCATTAGAAAGGTCGCTGTTATCATAAAAGAGTGCGACTGTCTTTTTTGAACCAGGGATTGTGAAATCACTTTCCAAAAGAATCTGGAAAATACGTTCAAATCCGATTGAGAAACCTACTGCCGGAACACTTTCGTTAAGGAATTTTCCGATAAGGTTATCATAGCGTCCGCCACCTGCGACTGCGCCTGAGAATCCTTTTGCTTCAACCTCAAAAATTGTTCCTGTATAATATCCCTGACCTCGAACGAGTGAAGGAGAGAATTCTATCTCAAATTCACCGTTCCAGTAAGATGATACGGTATCGATAATGTATTTAACATTGTCGATGGCATCACATTCGATAATTCCTGCAATCTGGTCAAGTGTAAGCTTCTCACCATCAAATACTGAGATGAACTTGTCGATTGCAGTATGGTCAAATTCCTTTGACTCAAGTTCTGCCTTAACGCCGTCAAGACCGATTTTATCAAGCTTATCAAAAGTGATAGCAAGAGAGTCGTTGTCAGCTTCATTAAATCCACAGTAAGCAAATACGGCTTTAAGAATTCTTCTGTCGTTAATCTTTACTTTAAAATCCTTAAGACCTGTTTTGTTTAATGCCTTTGTTGTTGTAAGAATAAGTTCAACTTCGGCATCTGCACCAGGTGCACCGATAATGTCTATATCACACTGTGTGAATTCGCGAAGACGGCCTTTTTGAGGACGCTCAGCTCTGTATACTCTGTCCATCTGAATGACCTTGAAAGGATTCATAAGTTCATTTTTGTTGTTAGCATAGTAGCGGCTTAAAGGAAGAGTAAGGTCGTATCTAAGTCCCATGTCCGCAAGGTCATTTTCGCATGTTGCGCCTTTCTCAATGGCGCTTGTAAGCTTCTCGCCTCTTTTAAGAATCTTGAAAATAAGGTTGAGATTTTCTCCGCCTTCACTTTTATCGAGGTTTTCAGCACTCTCTATTATAGGAGTTGCAATTCTCATAAAACCTGAATCCTGATATGTTTCAAGGATAATATTTTGAAGATAATCTCTTATCTGGACTTCTCTTGGAAGAAAATCTTTAGTTCCCTTTACCGGTGTTGATTTCATTAATATATCCTCCTGTTTATATTACAAAAATATTTTTTTATTGCAGATTTTCTAATCATCACGGGAATGATTGTAGCTTATTTTTGTGGTTCATGCAATAAAGTATGTTAAAATATTTGCTTTTTTCTCAAATATACTTTATATTATATGTATTTGCAGAAGGTACTTTTGGTGCTGCCTATGTCATTTGTAAAAGGCGTGCGATATGAAATGAGGTTTTAATGAAAAATAATGGAATCAGGTTTATAAGGCATGTAATGGTTGCCGGAATCACACTGCTTGCTGTATTTGCCAAAGGAGATATGGTTAATGCTGATGCCGGTACTAAGACATATACAGATGCTCAGCTTGAGTTTTTTGAATCAGTGTATGACCACATGACTCAAAGAGATGAAGAGTTTGATGTCAGTTACAAAAACAGCGATATGGATTGGAGCATAGAAGATATATATTATGTGCTCGCCCAGATTGATGCAAAGAATACCTGTGATGATTATGATTATCTTCGCGGTAATATTAATGAAATAGAGTGTGTAAGCAAACACTCTGTTATATCAGGGACAAAAGTAACATTTACATTTTCATGGCTTGAAGACAGAGAACAGACAGACCGTGTAGATGCGAAGGTTAAGGAGATACTTAAGATTAATAAAGTGGACGACATGTCCGATTATAAGAAAATCAAGTTTGTGCATGATTATGTTGTTAAGAACATAAGATACGATGATTCAAAGACACATTTTTCGGCTTATGACGGTTTGTTTAATAAGACAACAGTGTGTCAGGGATATGCACTTCTTACTTACAGAATGCTGACACAGGCAGGAGTAAGATGCAGGTATATCGTAGGTAAGTACACACCGAAAGGCTCATCGGACGGTGAAAACCATGCATGGAATCTGGTTAAACTGGGTAATGTGTGGTATTATATGGACAATACATGGGACTCATGCAATTATTCAGAGGTTGGAACAGAAGAGAGCATGAACATGTATTTCCTTAAAGGTGCCAGATCTTTTGAAGGCGAGCACCAGGCTGATGAAATTGAAAACGGAGATGATTTTAACAATCTCTATGTAATTTCGCAGGTGGATTATAATCCAACACTTAATAACGGTGGCAATATAACTGAGATTAAAGAAGATGATGCTGTTACACCACATGAATTTTTTAGAAAGAGCGACGATGGCACAGGCTCTTCAAGCAGCAAGGTTATTGATTTTTTCGACAGAATATATTATTTTGTTACAAAGTGGGCTGTAGAGCTTATAGCGGCAGCAGTGATTATTATTATACTGGGCGTTGTAGGTAACAAGTTAAAAAAGAGATAAAAAGGAGAAAAGAATTACTTAGATGGACGGGATAATTTTCGATATGGATGGTACCCTTTGGGATGCATCGGATGAGGTGGCACACTCCTGGAACGTGGTTCTTAAGGAGAAGAATATTAACAGGGTTATAACAGGTAAGGATATGAGAGCCTGCATGGGTATGCTCATGGATGATATTATTGATAAGCTGCTTCCTAAAGTTGATGAAGCTGAACGTGAAGCAGTAAAACTTGATATATTTAATGAAGAGCATGAATATCTTGCGGCTAACGGAGGTAAGCTTTATCCTGAGATTGAGGATACATTACAGTATCTTAGCGAGAAGTATGAGTTGTTTATAGTTAGTAACTGCCAGGATGGATATATTCAGAGTTTCTTTAAAGCACATGGACTTGAGAAATATTTTGCTGACTTTGAATGTGCCGGTTCGACAGGGCTTAACAAGAATGAGAATATCCTTCTTCTTGCTCACAGAAATGGTTTGTCTAAGTACGCTTATGTCGGTGATACATATACGGATATGAAATCTGCCAAGGATGCAGGTGCACAGTTCGTATATGCATCCTATGGTTTTGGCAAGGTTGACGAGAGTGATTGTGATTATGTCATTGAAAACCTTAACGAACTAAAGGAAATATTTTAACTGAAGTTATCGGAGTATTGCTATGAAAAAGAATCAAAAGAGAAGACTGGTAATGTATTTTGCCGGTCTTATAGCGGCGATGATATCTGTATTCATTTTCGCTTATTTCTGGTATACATCTTATAGTGAAAATATTCTTAATCCTTTTTACAGAAAAGGTAACTGGCTGGTTATTCTTATTTATGCCATATTCATTTACTTTTTTTTCAGACTGTATGGAGGTTTTAAGTACGGCTTTTTAACCACTACGAATATTATATATTCCCAGGCACTGGCACTTGTTATTTCAAATGTGATTATGTACATGCAGATAGCATTGTTTGCAAGGGAGTTTACAAATGCGGGAACAGTCCTTATGATGACAGCAACGCAGATAGTTATACTGTGTGTGTATTCTGTGCTTGTAAGTAATATTTATTATGCACTGTATCCGCCAAGAAGAATGATAATTGTATATGGAAGTTCACTTGCGGATTCACTCATCGCCAAGATGAGCATGAGAAAAGAAAAGTATAAAGTGTGTGCGTCGGTATCAGCTAAAGAAGAGCTTGAAGTGATATGTGATAAGATCAGCAAGTATGAAGCTGTAATCTTATGTGACATTAAGTCTGAGCTTAGAAATAAACTTCTTAAGTTCTGTTTTGACAGATCGATCAGAGTTTATCTTACACCTAAGATTTCTGATATCATTATCAGAGGTGCGGATGACATTAATCTGTTTGATACACCGCTATTACTTAGCCGCAACAGGGGACTTAATGTTGAGCAGATGTTTGTTAAGAGATTAGGAGATATATTCCTTTCTTCTATTGGAATTATAGTATTGTCACCAGTTATGCTGATAACGGCAATATGTATAAAGCTTTACGACAGAGGACCTGTGTTATATAAACAGACACGTTCCACAATAGGTGGAAGAGTATTTGAGATTTACAAATTCCGAAGCATGATTGTGGATGCCGAGAAAAAAAGCGGTGCAGTTCTTGCAAGCCGTCATGATGACAGAATAACACCGGTCGGAAGAGTAATCAGAAGATACAGAATTGATGAATTTCCACAACTTTTCAATATTCTTCTTGGTGACATGTCTATTGTAGGTCCAAGACCTGAGCGTCCTGAGATTGGTGAAAAATATGCGGTTAACATGCCGGAGTTTCGCTACAGACTCAAAGTTAAAGCGGGTCTTACCGGATACGCACAGGTTGTCGGTAAGTATGATACAACAGCTTATGACAAGCTTAAGATGGATATGATGTATATCGAGAATTATTCATTGTTCCTTGATATCAGACTTATCATGATGACGATAAAGACAATGTTCCAGAAAGACAGTTCTCAGGGAGTTACCGACAGTAGGGGCAATAACGAGGAAGAAGATAATAATAGCAATTAAAAAATGAGGCATATCGTTAAGGTATGCCTCATATTTTCTATATAGGAGTTTCTGATTTATGCCAAAATGTTGTCAACAGTAACACGTTATAGTTTAGGGGAATGATTTTGAGAATATTTGATTTAAGGCAAAAAGAAGTCATCAACTGTAAGGATTGTCAGATTATCGGTAATGTATGCGATCTGGAGTTTGATATGAAGTCAGGCTGTATCACGGCGATTATTATTCCCGGTCCGTGCAAAATATGCGGAATACTCGGAAGAGACAATGAATATGTCATTCCTTTTTCGTGTATAGTACAGGTAGGTGCAGATGTAATACTTGTAAGTGTGGATTTGGATAAATGTATTAGGAAATGTACATAAATAGGTTGATTTTTTTGTTTCGTTGAAATAAAATCAACTTGTTATAATAACGTTTTAAAAGATACAGAAAAGAGGAACCATATGAAGTGTCCATATTGTGGCGAGGAAAACACGAGGGTAATTGATTCAAGACCGGCAGATGACGGTAATTCAATCAGAAGAAGAAGACAGTGTGATGTGTGTATGAAGCGATTCACAACTTATGAAAAAGTTGAATCCATTCCACTTGTAATTGTTAAAAAGGATATGACAAGGGAACAGTACGACAGGTCAAAGATTGAAAAAGGTGTATTTCAGTCATGTAACAAAAGACAAGTATCTGTTGATGCCATCACAAAGCTCGTGGATGAGGTTGAGACAATCATTTTTGCCAAAGAGGAAAAAGAGATTCAAAGCAGCCTGATAGGTGAGATCATTATGGACAAGTTAAAAGAGCTTGATCCTGTTGCATATGTAAGATTTGCATCCGTATACAGAGAGTTTAAGGATGTTAATACATTTATGGATGAGATAAAAAAGATTTTGGATAATAATTAAATACATCTACATTACAACAAAAAGCACATATTTTATTATATGTGCTTTTTTGTATTTACAAATGCTTTTTTATGTGTTATAAATAATATCACATAAAAACTAATAATGATTATAAGGAGGTAGTTAATGTATTGCAGGGTGGATTGCGGAACAACAGACGGCATTGACGGAGTACTGATAGGGGTTGAAGCAGATGTGTCTGACGGACTTCCGATGTTTGATATGGTGGGACTGTTAGCGTCAGAGGTCAGGGAGGCTAAGGAACGTGTTAAGATAGCTATTAAGAATTCGGGAATTATGATACCGCCAAAGCGGATAACAATTAATCTTGCCCCGGCTGATGTAAGAAAGAGCGGTTCCGGATTTGATTTGCCGATTGCGCTTGCTATCCTGTCATCACTTGGAATTATGATGCCAGGATGGAATGAGAACACGATAGTTATAGGAGAACTTGGACTTAATGGTTCGGTCAAAGGAATTAACGGTGTGCTTCCTGTTGTATATGAAGCAGCAAAACAGGGATTTAAGAGGGCGATAGTTCCTAAGGCAAATGAGATTGAAGCAGCCTTTGTACAGGGAATCGACGTCTTTGGATTTGAACGACTTACCGATGTTATTGATTTTTTTAATGGCAGGCTGGCAAAAGAAGCGTGTTACGTTGATGTTGAAGAATATTTTAATGAAAGGATAGCAGGGCACAGGGAGGATTTTTGCGATGTATACGGTCAGGATAATGTAAAAAGAGCTGTAGAGGTAGCTGTTGCCGGAATGCATAACATCCTAATAATCGGTCCGCCCGGAACCGGAAAGACCATGATAGCAAAGAGGATACCGGGGATTATGCCGTCTTTGTCCTTTGATGAGAGTATGAGGCTTACCAGAATTTACAGTGTGGCCGGTAAACTTGATGAAAATGAGCAGATGAAAGTCGCAAGACCATTTCGTGCACCGCATCATACGATAACCACGACTGCGCTTACAGGCGGAGGAGTGTATCCGTCACCGGGCGAGATAAGTCTGGCATCAAAAGGAGTACTTTTCTTAGATGAGCTTGCAGAGTTTAATAAGGACACGATAGAGATTTTGCGCCAACCGTTGGAAGATGGTTATATTAACATTGCTCGACTTAATAAAAGTTACAGGTTCGATGCGGATTTTATGCTGGTATGTGCAATGAATCCATGCAAATGCGGATATTACCCGGACAGGTTAAGATGCAGGTGCACAACAGGTCAGATTAATAAATATTTAGGACGGATAAGCAGGCCGTTGCTTGACAGGATAGACATCTGCGTTGAAGCCATGGCAATGGATTATGAACATATAAGTGCTAAGAAATCTTCTGAAACCTCGGCAGATATCAAGCAAAGAATTGAGCGTGCAAGGGCTGTGCAAAAGGAGCGATTTTCAAAAAAAGATATATTATATAATAATGATATGAATGAGAATGATATTGCTCTTTATTGTGCGATGGAAAATGAAGCAAAAGACCTTATAAACACAGCATATGAAAAATATAAGCTCACAGCCAGAAGTTATCACAGAATACTTAAGGTGGCACGTACAATAGCAGACCTTGACGGCAAGAAAATTATTGGACAGCAGCATATAGGCGAGGCGATATGTTACAGAGGTGCGGATAATAAGTATTGGGGGAATATGCAGTATGGATAAATTCTGGTATTGGATTACAGGTATTGAGGGAATTGGCAGACAAAAGACAAAACTGTTATTAGATTATTATGTAACGCCGTCTAATGTATACCAGGAAGCCCTAAGAAATCCGGATAGGATTTTGAATGGTCTGGGTGTTAAAGACAGCGTAAAAAGATATTTTGTTGATTCTTTGAGGTTTATTGATGCAAATTATGAAGCTCTTTGCGAAAAGTGTCAAAGGCTTGGTATAAAGATGGTATGTGTGGATGATGACGATTATCCACATCAATTAAAAAATGCTGTCCCTGTTCCGTATGTTTTATATTATAAAGGGAAGCTTCCTGATAAAAAGAGACCCGCACTTTGTGTTATCGGTTCACGCCAATGTGATGAGTATGGAATGAAGATTGCATATCTTGTCTCAAAAAGTCTGGCGTCAGAAGGTGTGCAGATTATAAGCGGACTAGCAATGGGAATAGATAAAAGTGCCCATGATGGGGCATTGGCAGGGGGAGATACTTATGCCGTGCTTGGATGCGGGGTTGATATATGTTATCCGCCGTCTAATATTGATACTTACATGGCTATTACAAAGTGCGGAGGAATCATTTCAGAATATCCGCCATCAAGTAAGGCCATGAAACATCATTTCCCGGAAAGAAACCGTATAATAAGCGGTTTATCGGATGGAATACTTGTTGTGCAGGCAAGAAAAAAGAGCGGTTCTCTAATTACGGTAGCCCATGCTCTTGAGCAGGGAAAAAATGTTTATGTGATACCGGGGAGAGTGACGGATGAACTGAGTGAAGGATGCTTAAATCTTATAAAAGAAGGGGCAAAATGCGTTACCTGCACTAAAGATATTCTTGAGGATTTTGAGCAATATAATATGGATAGTGATAATTGCTTTACAAAATTCAAAGACAATAATGCAAAAAAGATAATTGAAAATTCCCTTGAAACGACAGAAAAAATAGTGTATGCTAGTCTACGTTTGGAATCAAGACATATAGAAGAGATAAGAAAAGACACCGGACTTAAACTTCAGGATGTCATGACTGCCTTGTTAAAACTGCAGCTTAAGGGTTATGCGCAGTCCACGGCAGTGAATTATTATTCTATAAGTTTGACGAATATGATTTGAAAGGGTAGATATTGTAATGGCAAAGAATCTCGTAATTGTGGAGTCGCCGGCAAAGGCTAAGACTATTCAGAAATTTCTTGGAAAGAATTATGAAGTAATTGCATCTAACGGACATGTCAGGGACCTTCCTAAAAGTCAGTTGGGTATTGATATAGATAACGGTTTTGAACCGAAGTATATAACTATAAGAGGAAAGGGTGATCTTCTGGCTTCACTTAGAAAAGAAGCTAAAAAGGCTGGAACTGTATACCTTGCAACTGACCCGGACCGTGAAGGTGAAGCTATATCATGGCATTTATGTCATGCTCTTAAGCTTGATGAAAAGAATACAAGAAGAATAACATTTAATGAGATTACCAAAAGCGCTATTAAGGCGTCAATAAAACAGGCAAGAAAGATAGATATGGATCTTGTTGACGCACAGCAGGCAAGAAGAGCTCTTGACAGACTTGTGGGTTATCAGATCAGCCCGCTTCTGTGGGAGAAGATTAAAAGAGGACTCAGTGCCGGACGTGTGCAGTCTGTTGCTTTAAGAATTATTTGTGACAGGGAAGACGAGATTAATGCATTTATTCCAAAGGAATATTGGAGTCTTGATGCATCATTTAATATAGAAGGAAACCGTAAGCATATTACTGCAAAATTTTACGGAAAAGGTAAAGAAAAGCTCGATATCAACTCTAAAGAAGAGATTGATAAGATTCTCGCAGAGCTTTCTGATGCTTCATATAGTATCAGTGAGGTTAAAAAAGGAGAGAGAACCAAGAAGGCTCCGCTTCCTTTTACTACATCTACACTTCAGCAGGAAGCTGCCAAAAATCTTAATTTTTCAACTCAGAAGACTATGCGTATAGCTCAGCAGTTGTACGAAGGAATAGATGTTAAAGGACACGGAACAGTAGGTCTTATTTCGTATCTTAGAACGGATTCTACAAGAGTATCAGAGGAAGCTGATGCTAATGTTAAAGAATACATTGCTAAAGAATTCGGTGAAGACTTTGTTACAACAGAGGATATTAATAAGCTTTCAGGTAAGAAGATACAGGATGCTCATGAAGCCATAAGACCGACATATATGGATCTTTCGCCGGTTGTTGTTAAAGAGTCATTATCAAGAGATCAGTTCAGACTTTACCAGCTTATCTGGAAGAGATTTGTTGCCAGTCGTATGAAAGCAGCAATTTATGAGACTACATCAATTAAGATAAAGGGTGGAGAGTATGTATTTACCGCATCAGGTTCAAAGATAAAGTTTGACGGATTTATGTCAGTATATTCTATGAAGGATGATACAAAAGAGGAGAATACTATTTCCGCCAACATTGATAATAATTCGAAAGTTGAACTTGCAAGCCTTGATGAGAAGCAGCATTTTACACAGCCGCCTGCCCATTTTACAGAGGCATCTTTGGTAAAGACACTTGAAGAGCTCGGTATCGGACGTCCAAGTACTTATGCACCGACAATTACTACAATTCTTGCAAGAAGATATGTTATAAAAGAAAACAAGAATATATATGTAACAGAACTTGGTGAAAGTGTTAACAGAATTATGATGGAAGCGTTTGCGACTATTGTTGATGTTAATTTTACAGCTAATCTTGAGCTTTTGCTTGATGGGGTTGAAAGCGGTGATATTAACTGGAAGACTGTAGTAAGCAACTTTTATCCGGATTTTGAAGAGGCTCTTAAGCATGCGGAAAAGAACCTTGAGAAGATACAGATTGCAGATGAGGTATCGGATGTTATTTGCGAAGAGTGTGGACGTAACATGGTTATAAAATACGGACCACATGGTAAATTCCTTGCGTGTCCGGGATTCCCTGAATGTCGTAATACTAAGACTTTCCTTGAAAAAATCGGCGTAAAATGTCCAATATGTTCTAAGGATATAGTTGTAAGAAAGACAAAAAAAGGAAGAAGATATTATGGCTGTGAAGGCTATCCTGAGTGTGATTTTATGACATGGCAGAAACCTTCGAACCAGATTTGCCCTAAGTGTAATACAATAATGGTAGAGCGTGGCAATAAACTTGTATGCAATAATGACAGTTGCGGATATACTCTGAATAAACCTTCTAAAGAGGAAGAAAATAAAAAATAGACAGAAAAAATAAAAAATTGAAGCAAAAATGATTAAAAATAACCACAATACTTATTGTTAAATCTCCAAAAAAGTATTATAATAACTAGTAGATTATAGCGTTTTTATGTATAAGTTTAGATGTTTTGCGGAGGTGTAGCATGAGTAGCATTCAACTTTTGGATAAGACTCGTAAAATCAATAAATTGTTGCATAATAACAATTCACACAAGGTCGTTTTTAATGATATTTGCGATGTGCTTAGTGATATACTTGGATCGGACATAATGGTTATCAGTCGCAAGGGAAAAGTGCTTGGAATTAGAAACAGAGAGGACATTCCCCAGATTAATGATCTTGTTGTTAATAATGTTGGTGGTTT
The DNA here is from genome assembly GCA_902766825.1 of uncultured Lachnospiraceae bacterium. Lineage (GTDB taxonomy): Bacteria > Bacillota > Clostridia > Lachnospirales > Lachnospiraceae > CACXFB01. The sequence goes on along the minus strand of CACXFB010000112.1, from coordinate 19,278 downwards.
TATTGATGACATGCTTAATGAAAGAATGCTTAATATACTTTCAACAAAGGAAAATGTCAACCTTTCAACACTTGGATTTGAGATGGAAGGTGCAGAGATGTACAAGGCCATTGTAATTCCTATAGATATTGCGGGTGAAAGATTGGGAACGCTGTTTATCTATAAATGTGGATCTGAGTATGAGATTGATGATATTATTCTCAGCGAATACGGAACAACAGTGGTTGGACTTGAGATGATGAGATCGGTTAATGAAGAAAGTGCTGAAGAGAACAGAAAGATTCAGATTGTCAAGTCAGCAATTAATACCTTGTCCTTCTCGGAGATGGAAGCCATTACTCATATTTTTGATGAACTTAACGGTAATGAAGGAATTCTTGTCGCAAGTAAGATTGCAGACAGAGTGGGAATTACCAGATCGGTTATTGTTAATGCTCTTAGAAAATTTGAAAGTGCGGGTGTTATTGAGTCAAGATCTTCAGGTATGAAGGGAACGTACATAAAAGTAGTTAATGATGTGGTTTTTGACGAGATAGAAAAGTTAAAAAAATAATTATTGTTATTAATATTTTAACGGAAAATGAGAATGACAAAGGGATTTGTGCTTGCATAAGTCCCTTTGTGTTTTTTTAGTTTTAATTATCTTGTGTTTTAAGGTGTGCTTAATTATAATATATTCTAGATTAGTGTGATTAAGTCTTGAATGGAAAGGGAGGATTGTATGATAGAGACAGGTGCATATAATTACATCAATGTTCTCAGTCAGGCAGCCAGTGCCAGTGCAACCCGTAACGAGGTTTTAAGTAATAACCTTGCCAATGTGGATACACCGGGCTTTAAGAGACAGGATGTTACATTTGAATCATTTTTAAATAGTGCTCTTGCAGGGCACTCTACATTAGATACTGCGGTTGATAATATAAGAGTGGGTAATCTTCGCCCATCTATTTATACTGATACATCCAGCCTAAGTTACAGATTAGACGGTAACAACGTGGATGTTGAGACTGAAAATGCATATTTGGCAGAGAATCAGATTAGATATTATACTTTGATAGATTCGATTAATCAGGAGTTTTCGAGACTAAAGACGGCAATATCAAAGAGCTGATAAGGAGAAAAGAGGTATAGTATGGGTTTTTTCAATTCTATGAATGTAAGTGCCAGCGGTATGACGGTTCAGCAGTTAAGAACGGATATAATCTCACAGAATCTTGCTAATATCAATACTACAAGAGATGAGAATGGTAATGCTTATGTCAGAAAGACCGTAGTAGTGGCACAAAAGGGAGCACCGGTGTCATCGTTTAGCTCAATATTTAACAATGCACTCGGATTTACTGCACAGGGAGTTAAAGCGGTTTCAATTGTTGAAGATAAGGAAACTGACATGAGGATGGTATACGAACCGGAGAATCCTGATGCTGATGAGAATGGTTATGTTACATATCCTAATGTGGATACTGTTACCGAGATGACCAATATGATTGATGCATCAAGGTCATACGAGGCTAATGTTACTGCATTTAATGCAAGTAAGAGTATGCTTTTAAAGACTCTTGAAATAGGTCATTAATTAGCATTAAAGAAGGAGAAGTGTATAGATGGAAGTGTCAGCTATTTCACAGTTGATGGATGCGCATAGAATAGGACAGACGGGCAATGTCGTTACTAAAAAAGAAGGAACCGGGTTTGACCAGCTGTTTCAGTCTATGCTTAATCTTGTAAATGAAACAAATGACCTCACTAACAAAGCTGAGGAAGAAGAAATAAAATACGCTGCAGGACAGGATAATACCCTTGAACTCATGATTGCACAGAATAAGGCAAATATGTCACTTTCTTTTACTGTTGCAGTTAGAGACAGCATTATTGATGCATACAAGGAACTAATGAATATGCAGTTTTAATATATTAGGCATGAGAGGTTTTAACCATGGCAGAAAGGTTAAGGTTAATACGTAACAGAATCATTGATTTCTGGAATAAGTATACACCAAAACAAAAAGCAGCCATTATAAGTGTTGTAGCGGGAATTGTATTAACTGTTGCAATATTGGCGTTTGTTCTGACAAGAACAAGTTATAAGGAACTGATTACGTGCGAGAGTGCGAGTCAGGCAAATAGTGTTGTAGAACTTTTAGATACAAATAATATTCCGTATCAGCTGTCTAACAATTCGATGACGATATCGGTAGACGACAAGCAATATGATGCTGCGGTTCTTCTTTTAGGAGCTAATAACATAGCCGGAGGAGAAGTATCTGTAACTGATTTATTTGATAATAGTATAAGTACGACAGAGAGCGAACGTAAGCTCAAAGCAAATATTTATATGCAGGACAAGCTTGCAACTACAATTGAAAGCTTTGATGGAGTTTCTAAGGCTGTTGTATACATTTCAAGTGATAGTGATGATACGGCATCTATTTTTGAAGATGCAAAGAAAAATACAAGTGCAAGTATTGTTCTTACTACTACAGATGATTTTAATACGGCGTCAGCCTCAACTATTGCGTCAATGGTAGCAACTGCACTTGGTAATGAGGATAGTACCAAGGTGAGAGTGTCCGACAGTAACGGTTCATTGTTATACAGTGGTACGGACGATCTTTATTCGGCATCTGCATCGGGTTCGCTGCTTACAAAAGAACAGTTTAAGACGGAACTAAAAAATAACCGTGAAAATGATATCAGATATATCCTGTTAAAACAGGGCTGGGATGATGCCGAGGTAGTGGCTAATCTTAAGTTTGATATGGATGAAGTCAGTGAGCTTTATACGGAATATACACCTACAACCGGTAATGATCAGGGTGTGTATAAGAGCAGCTATGAGTATGTTGCTGAAAATGCATCAGGTGTTGGCGGAGTTCCGGGAACAGATTCTAACGACAATGATGATGACACAACCTATAATATAGACGATAACAGTTCGGCTAATTCAAATGTAAAGACATCTACCATAGAGTATCTCCCTAACGAAAGAAGAACCAATACGGTTAAGGAAATGGGTGCGGTTGATACGGAAGAATCATCTGTATCCATAGTTCTTTCAAAGTATGTTGTATACAACGAGGATGAACTTAAAGAGAATGGGGAACTTGATGATACTACATTTGAACAGTACATTAAGGATAACAATCTCGAAGAAGTCAAGCAGCTTACTGTAGATGACAGTCTTATTGCATCTGTAGCTGCTGCATCCGGTATTAAGGCTGATAAGATAAATATTACAGCATATGAGCAACCGGTATTTAATTTTAAAGATAAATCAGGCAAAAACTTTACTGATTATCTGCCTATTATATTACTTGTAATTATTATTGCGATGATTCTCTTTGTAGTATTCAGATCTACTGCACCGGTATCTGTTGAAGAGTTTAATCCGGAACTATCGGTTGAAGAGCTTCTTGCAACTACAACTGAGGACAGACAGCTTGATGATATCGAGTACAATGAGAAATCTGATGTAAGAAAGATGATTGAGAAATTCGTGGATGAAAACCCGGAGGCGGTTGCACAGCTGTTGCGTAACTGGCTTAATGATGACTGGGGCTAAAAACATATTTGTGTTTGTCAGGGAATATTAGAGACTGACAATACAGAAATGAGGTAAACATGGCAACAAAAGAAGAGTTAACAGGAATACAAAAGGCCGCTATATTGCTTATAGCCCTTGGGCCTGAAAATTCTGCTAATATATTTAAACATCTTAAAGAGGATGAAATTGAGTCGCTGACTTTGGAGATTGCTAATACAAGAAGTATAGCACCTGCTGCGAAGGATGAGGTAATTGAAGAGTTCTATCAGGTATGTCTTGCACAGCAGTATATTGTAGAGGGTGGTATACAGTATGCTAAAGATCTTCTTGAGAAAGCACTTGGTGTGGAACATGCCAAGACCGTAATCGGTAAGCTCACAGCTTCATTACAGGTGCGACCTTTCGAATTTGTCAGAAAGACAGATGTTACGCAGCTGCTTAACTTTATACAGGATGAGCACCCGCAGACAATTGCCCTTATTCTTGCATATATTCCTGCAAAGCAGGCAGCATATGTTGTAAGCGCTCTTCCGGCAGAAAAACAGGCTGATGTAGCAAGAAGAATTGCCAAGATGGACAGAACATCTCCGGATGTTATTCGTGAAGTTGAGAAGGTACTTGAAAGAAAGTTATCTTCTTTGGTAAACCAGGACTACACAATCGTTGGTGGTGTAGATGCTATTGTTGAGATCCTTAACAGTGTTGACAGAGGAACAGAGAAACACATTATGGAGAACCTCGATATAGACGAGCCGGATCTTGCAGATGAGATTCGTAAGAAAATGTTCGTATTTGAAGATATTCTTACACTTGATGATAAATCTATACAGAGAGTTCTTCGTGAAATCGAGAACAATGAGCTTGCAGTTGCGCTTAAAGGTACTAATGAGGAAGTACAAAATGTTATATTTAAGAACCTTTCAAAGCGTCTTGCTTCTATGATTCAGGAAGATATGGAATTTATGGGACCTGTACGTCTTAAGGATGTTGAAGATGCACAGCAAAAGATTGTTAATGTCATAAGAAGACTTGAAGACTCCGGCGAGATTATCGTTGCCAGAGGCGGAGGTGATGAGGTAATTGTCTAATGTAATTAAATCTAACTTTATTTACGTAACTTCTAATGAAAAAAAAGTTATTGATAATGATAATATTATTAAAAGAGAAAATGCTATACCCGGAGCAGGGAATGCGGGAACTGACGGGTTTGCCAATATTGATTATTCAAATGACGCGTACAAAGTTGAAGCGGTGCTAAAACTTGAGGCCATGAAGGAAGAGGCAAGAAAAGAAGAAGTCAGAAAAAGCATTTTAGCTGAGACAGAAAAAAGCGCTAATGATATTTTGACGCAGGCAAAGGAAAAGGCAAAACAGATTATCGATGATGCAATGATTGAGGCGGAGGCCCTTAAGAAAGATAATTTTGAAGAAGCCAAAAATGAAGGTTATGCCCAAGGGTATGATCTCGCACAAAGGGATGTCGAGGAATTAAGACAGGCTCTTGCTATTCAGATGCAGGCCAATAACGAGGAGTATGAGAATAAGCTTTGTCAGCTTGAGACGGATATGATAGATATTATTACACAGATTCTTGAGAATCTGACAGGTATCGAGATTGATGATAAGGATGTTATTCTTCATGTTATTCACAGAACTTTTTCAGGCATAGAACACAGCGCAGAATACCTCATAAGGGTTTCACCGCAGGATTACCAGATTGTAAATGACAACGTTTCAAATTTGTATGAATGTGTGAGGGAAGGCGCCAATATCGAGGTTGTATCGGATGACAAGCTTGATAAAAATCAATGCCTTATCGAGACAGATTCTAATGTCATTGATTGCTCCCTTGATGAACAGATAAGAAATGTGTGTAAAGAACTGAAAGTTCTGTCGCTATTATAGTATACAGAGGTAAGGGAATATGCCGATTGATATTGAAAAATACAGAAATTTAATAGGCAGAAGCTTTGAAAAAAGATATGGCAAGGTAGTTAAGGTCGTGGGACTTACTATTGAATCCATTGGACCTGTGTCACAGTTGGGAGACCTTTGCTATATAAGTTCTACGGATAATTCCCTCAAAATTCAGGCTGAGGTAGTAGGATTTCGTGATAACAGAGTCCTTTTAATGCCATTTGGAAGTGTAGATGGTATCGGAATAGGAAGTAAGGTGGAATCTACAGGTGAACCGCTCAAAGTAAGAGTTGGCGAATCGCTTCTCGGAAAGGTTCTTGACGGCCTTGGTAATCCGATTGACAGCTATGATATTCAAGATGGTGAATATTATAGTGTGGAGGCAGCTCCGCCGGATCCTATGTCCAGACAAATGATTGACAGTGTGCTTTCACTTGGAGTAAAAGCAGTTGATGGCATGATAACTGTCGGTAAAGGACAAAGAATCGGAATATTTGCAGGTAGTGGTGTAGGAAAAAGTACACTTATGGGTATGTTTGCCCGCAACACAAAAGCCGATATAAATGTTATAGCATTAATTGGCGAGCGAGGCAGGGAGGTTCGTGAGTTCGTTGAAAGAGACCTTGGCATGGAAGGAATGAAAAGGTCTGTCGTTGTTGTCGCAACGTCGGATAAGCCGGCACTTATAAGAAATAAGGCGGCAAAGACGGCAACAGCCATTGCGGAATATTTCAGGGATCAGGGAAAAGATGTCCTTTTGATGATGGATAACCTCACCAGATTTTCCATGGCACAAAGAGAAATTGGACTTGCAACGGGAGAGCCACCGGTTTCAAGAGGATATCCACCAAGTGTATATTCCGAACTGCCAAAGCTTTTAGAGAGAGCCGGTAATGCTAAAAAAGGGTCGATAACCGGTCTTTATGCGGTCCTTGTAGACGGTGATGATTTTAACGAACCTATCTCGGATGCTGCAAGAGGAATCCTGGATGGTCATATAATGCTTTCAAGAAAGTTAGGACATAAAAATCATTACCCGGCAATTGATGTTTTGCAAAGTATTTCCCGTGTAATGAGTGCGATAGTTGACAGTCATCACAAGAAACTTGCAGGTAAGCTTAAAAATGTACTGGCGACATACACTGAGGCAGAGGATCTTATTAACATCGGAGCATATGTAAAGGGATCTAATAAGAATATTGATTATGCCATATCAAAGATAGACAGTGTAAATGAATTTTTGAAGCAGGATGTTTATGATAAATATTCGTATGAAGAAGTTGTGTCATTAATGGAAAAACTTTTTGAGGATGATGCAAATGGCTAAGTTTGTGTACAGAATGCAGAATATTCTTGATATAAAATATAAACTGGAAGATCAGGCTAAAGCCAGTTATATCCAGGCGAAAAAATATTTTGATGAGCAGTCTGCAATTCTTAAATCTCTTATGGATATAAAGGAAGATTACGAAAAACAGCTTGTTGCAGCTATGAACAGCTCCCTGGATATCAGAAAGATAAAAGAGCTGAATAATGCTGTTGATGTGATGACAGCAAAAATTGAAGAGCAAAAGAAAAATGTCATAAAAGCTTATAAAAGACTTAATGCTGCAAAAGAAGTTCTGAGTAAATATATGATTGAAAGAAAGACTCATGAAAAACTCAGGGATAATGAATTTGAGGAGTTTTTAAAAGAATTAAATGCCGGAGAAATGAAAGAAGTCGATGAACTTGTAAGTTTCAGATTTAATTCCGGTGATGAAGATGAGTGACGGAGGATACGATGGGAAAGAAAAATGATTCGTCAAGCGAGGCAGGAATCGGTAACAAGATATTAAGTGTGATAATTACAATATTGATAGTAATAATCCTTCTAGGAGTTTTGGTGGCTTGTGTAAAACTCGATGTGGGCGGTGTAGGTAATAATGTATTCAGGCCGATTATAAAAGATGTACCGGTTCTTAAAAAGATTCTTCCACAAGCTACGGATGAACAGATGGTTAAAGAAAATAATTATACATACGATAATATAGCAGATGCTGTTGAACGTATTAAGGAACTCGAACTTAAAACCGATGAATTAAATAGTCAGAATGAAGAATTAAGTACACAGATAAGTGATTATATTTCGGAAATCAACAGACTTAAGGCTTTTGAGGAACAACAGGAAACATATGAGAAAAATCTCAAGGAATTTAACGAGAATATAGTATTTAACAACAATGCACCTGATATTGAAGAATACAAAAGCTATTATGAGGAAATTGACCCTGAAAATGCACAGGAAATTTATCGTCAGGTAATTGAACAGCTTCAGGCTGACGAGGAAATCCAGTCACTTGCATCCACATATGCAAAAATGGAGCCTAAAAACGCTGCACAGGCGCTTGAATCCAACAAAGATTTATCTTTGGTATGCGAGATTCTTACTAACATGTCGGAAAAAGCAATGGCAGGAATTATGGATCAGATGTCAGCGGAATATGCAGCAACAATTACCAGCAAAATTAAATCACAAACAGGGGCAAACTAATGATTTAAAGCGTGCAATAAGTGCGTTTTAGATATATAATATTATTATAAATATTTTAGGAAGGAGGTACGGGATGACTACGGGGAACATAGCAGCTATCAGTAATGGTGACATGCGTGAAAGCGTTAAGCCAGAAGGATTAAAAAAGGCAGCCGCTAAGGGATTTACAGATGTTATGGATATGCATATGCGTTCGGGTGTTTCGACGTCTAATGACGATGCAGGACGTAAAGGATATGTTGCTTTGGAAGGTGGCAACGTTGTTAAGAGTCAGCTTAATCGTGAAAAAGTCAGTGATACAGATAAGACTTCACAGGATGATGCTAATGATTCTAAGAAAGTTAATACTTCCAAAAGCGATGATGTATCCGATAAGGATGATGTATCCGATAAGGACAATGTAAAAGATATTGATGACGGCGAAGATCTTAACGAAAAACTTGCTAAAAGACTTGGTGTTGATGAGGATGTTCTGACACAGGTTCTTTCACAGTTTGGGATAACGGATCTTGGTAATGTTAATGATTTTACATTAAAAGAACTTGCAGCAACTCTGACAGGCGAGAACACAGTAAACGCAATTTTAACTAATGAAGACACCATGAACATGTATAATGTCCTTACGGATTTTATGACACAGAACGCACTTGTCACAAATGAACTTGATGATGTGCAGTTTGACTCACAGATGCTGACACAGGACAATTCATTGCAGATTGATGATGAAGACAGCCTGCCTGCTGATGCAGGTGACGTTACGATGACCGGTGCCGAGGATGAAATTGAATTTTCTGTATACAATACGGCAGGTGATGTTAAGGAAGAAAAGAATGACATAGACCTTAAGGATGAATCAACAGAAAATGATGTGAATCCTATCAAGGAATCGGATGATGGTCAAAGTGTCGGTGCCACGGTAAAAGAAACTATGGATGAAGATAATTCTTCTAGTGGTGGAACTAAGCAGGATAGTTCAAATAATCAGAATAACAGGCAGATGACTGATAAGTTTATTGAAAATCTTAATAATTCGATTGGAATAAGCAATCAGGAACAAAATGGAATATCGCAAGTTGCATACGGGGCAGATATTTCACAGCCGGTTGTTATGAATGATATCGTAAGACAGATTGTTGACAGCGTCAGAATTAACATTTCCGAAGAAAGTACAAGCATGGAAATGATTCTTAATCCTGAACATCTTGGAAAACTTAATCTTTCTGTTACATCAAAAGCAGGTGTGATGACAGCACAGTTTATTGTTGAAAATGAAACTGCAAGGGAAGCAATTGAGAGTCAGATTCAGATTCTTAAGGATAATCTTGAACAACAGGGACTTAAGGTTGAAGCTGTGGAAGTAACAATTAACAACGCAGGTAATTTTAACAATAATAATGATACCGGAGAAAACAGCTCAAATCAGAGTGCAACATCAGGCGGTAAGGTAAAAAAGATAAATATTAACCTTATGGATGAAGAAGCCGAGGATGAACTTGATGAAGATGAGAAGATAATTGCTCAGGTTATGAAGCAGGAAGGCTCAAACATCAATTTTATGGCGTAAACCGGTGAAAAGAACAGGAGGTATAAGATGGCAGACATGATTACACCTATTGAAAATGGGCAGCTGATAAAAAACACGACGAATACTACATCGAATCAGCCGGCAGGAGGAAGCCTTGGAAAAGATGCATTTTTACAACTTCTTGTTTGTCAGATGCAGAATCAGGATCCGCTGCAGCCACAGGATAATACAGAGTATATTCAGCAGCTTGCAACATTTTCATCTCTTGAATCCCTTCAGAACATTGAAGGAGCAATTAATAATTCGCAGGCGCTTAATCTTGCAGGTAAGTATGTAGATATTACAACTACATCATCTAACGGAGAGTCATCAGTTGTGAGCGGTATAGTTGAGTATATTACCATGAATGAAGGCAAAGCATATGCGGTAATAGATGGAAGCAGTTATCTGGCTGAGAATATCACAACAGTGTACGATGATGAATTTCTTAACAAGGTTATGAGTGAAAACGGTAATTAGTACGAACAGACATTAATAACAATTACGGCGAAAGTGAGAGGATTGTCATGGGAATTAATATTGGATATCCCCTTGCATGGCAGACGGGCAGCCAGATGAAGATTAATGATAATTCATTGGCACAAAGACCTGTTAATGATGCAGGAAGCCCTGATTTTAAGGAGATTCTTTCAGGGAAGGCAGCCGTACAGGAGGAACAGTTAACATTTTCAAAACATGCTAATCTCAGATTGCAGAGTAGAAACATTGACTTATCTAAAGCCCAGATAGAAAGACTTAATGACGGAGTCAGAATTGCCAAGGAAAAAGGTATTAACGATTCACTGGTGATGATGGATGATATGGCTTTTATAGTCAATGTGCCAAACAATACGGTTGTAACTGCACTTGGAGACAGCGATAACAAAGTAATTACTAATATCGACGGAGCGGTTATAGTATAATGCCGGACCTTATGGAAGCATTATTTTTCGGAATGACAGAAGAAAAATGAAACCGCCCCATACATGAATGGAGGACAAAGTTATGATGAGATCACTTTACTCTGCTGTATCCGGACTCAGGGTGCATCAGACCAAGATGGATGTTATAGGTAACAATATTGCAAATGTTAATACAATCGGTTTCAAATCAAGTTCAGTTAATTTTTCAGATGTATATTATCAGACAACACAAAGTGCCAGCGGTGCAAATAACCAGACAGGTAAAGCTGGTACAAATGCAAAACAGATAGGTCTTGGATCATCTGTTGCATCTATTTCAACACAGATAACTGCACAGGGTGGTTCACAAAGAACAGATAACGCTACAGATATAATGATTAACGGAGATGAATTCTTTATTGTTTCATCCGCCGGAACTAATTACTTCACAAAGAACGGAGCATTTACAACAGATGCATCAGGTAATCTTTGTACCGAAAACGGAGAGCTTGTAATGGGTTGGAGAGTTGATCCTTCAACAGGAAACATTGCAAAGACAGAAGTTAAGAGTCTTGGAATATATACTAATGAAAATACATACAGCCAGCCTTCGGCAACAAATGCTACATATTTTGCAGGTAATATTGATCAGACAGATACTGATTTACAGATAGGTAAGACGATTCAGATGGAATTTTATGATAACCTTGGTAATAAGTACACTGCAAAATATAAGGTTCAGACAACAGGAAACAGAGATAATAATGTTTATTCTGTAGCATTGGCTGATATTGTTGACAGTAATGGTTTATCTATATTTGAGACAGCAACGGAAGTAGACGGACAGACTACATATGCACCTAAGAATCCGGCACCTGTGGTTTCATTTGGAGGAAGTGCATATACTGCACAGGTTAACAGCGTAACAGGTGCGGTGACTCTTAACGGTAATGCAGCAACACTTACATTTAATGCGTCAACAGGTAAATTTGTTTCAATTAATGGAGACGATTTTGCAACATTGTCAATAAGCACAGGTATGACAGGAACAACAAGTTCAAGAAATCTTTTTGAAGATATTGATGTTGATTTTTCAAAGATTACCATGTATGAAAACAGTGGCGTGTCAAATGTAACGTCTACAAGAGGTAACATTCAGACAGGTCAGGGAGCAGGTTCTACACTTGGTAAGATTAACGGTGTAAGTATAAGTGGTGAAGGACGTATCTATGCATCTTATGATAATGGTGACAGCAAATTGTTAGGTCAGATTGCAGTTGCATCATTTGCCAACCCTGCAGGTCTTGAATCAATCGGAGGAAGTTTGTTTGCACAGTCACTTAACTCGGGTGAATTTGATGGAATTGGTGTTGAGATATCTGAAAACGGAGACAGTTTTACAACTGGTGTACTTGAGATGTCTAACGTGGATTTGGCAACTGAATTTACCAACATGATTACTACACAAAGAGGTTATCAGGCAAATTCAAGAGTAATTTCCACATCAGATACACTTCTTGAAGAGTTAATAAATCTTAAGAGATAACAGTCACAACTGGCAGCAGGCTGGATAGGACAAAAATTTTATTCAGCCTGCTGTTTATGTATATAACATGATATACATATGTATCTTTGGAGGGTAAGATGATAGAACTTACAAGACTTAATGATTCAAAATTTATGCTTAATCCTGACTTAATAGAGATTGTTGAAGAAACGCCGGATACGGTTGTTACACTTACGACGGGAAAAAAAATAATCGTAAAAGAGAATAGACAAGAAGTACGTAATCTTGTAATATTATTTAAGCAGGATATTTATAAAAAAATACTAAAAGATGATTAGAATCGGCGGTGATTATATTGGATATTGCTACATTAATAGGAATAATAATGGGATTGGTAATGGTTATTTTCGGTATTATGTTCGACCAGAAAAACATGACTTTTATTACAGCCAATCTGGGAAGTTTTATTGATATTCCTTCGGTTATTATTACATTGGGAGGAACTATTTCGTGTTTGATAACAATGTCAGTAAGTTTAGGCGATTTCTTCGGAAAATTAAAAAGTATCGGACTTGCATTTAAGATAAAGACTTTTAATGCAGGTGAGACAATAAAACAGATAATAGAACTTTCCAATGTTGCAAGAAAAGAAGGCCTTTTGTCGTTAGAGGAACTTGCTAACAATATCGAAGATGACTTTATTAAAAAAGGAATAATGCTTATAGTTGACGGAACAGATCCGGAACTGGTTTCAAGTATTCTTGATACGGAACTTGAATCTGTTAACGAAAGACATAAAAAAGTAATTGCTTTTTGGGAAAACATGGCGTCGATGGGACCTGCATGGGGTATGATTGGTACACTTATTGGTCTTATTAACATGTTAAAACAGTTGGATGATCCTAGTTCGATTGGACCTAGTATGGCGGTTGCTCTTATTACAACTCTTTATGGTTCACTTGTTGCTAACTGGGTTGCAACTCCTATCGCAACAAAGCTTAAAGCATCATCGGATGCTGAGGATATGTCAAAGCAGATAATTGTTGAGGGCTTATTGTCAATTCAGGCTGGAGAGAATCCAAGAGTAATTGAAGAAAAGCTTAAATCGTTCCTTGCACCTAAAGACAGAGTTACTGAAGGTGAAGAAGAAGGAGCTTAAATATTCAGGAATACTTATTTACTGAGAATATTTATATAGAGAGGATGTGGAAATCGTGGCAAAAAAGAAAAAAGCGGAAGATGCGCCTAAAGGTTCGCCGGCGTGGATGGCCACTTTCAGTGACCTTATGAATTTGTTGCTTTGCTTTTTCGTGCTTTTGTTTTCAATGTCATCTATAGATGCTGAAAAATATGCTGCGGTTGTGGCATCACTTAGCAACAGTTTTAGTATATTCAGTTCCGGTGGTTCGGCAATTAATAAGACAGGACAGCTGATTTCAAGCGGAATAAGTCAGCTTAACAATCTGGATTCGTATACGTTTGATACCGGAAAACCGGTCGATAGTGACAGTGAAACCAGAGAAATAGATGATGCTGTTGAGTATGTAGAAAAGATGCAGGAAGAGGCAGTTAAAAAGCTCTATGAAGAGGTTGCCCAGCTTATGAGTAGCGAAGAAATTGACAGTGATGTTGATATATCGATAGATCCTAACAATCAATATGTTAAACTTACTATAAGCGGTGCGATTCTTTTTGACTCAGGCGAGACAAAGATTAAAGATGGTTCACTTCCTATACTTGATAAGATTGGTAATATTTTGAAGAATTATGATGATAATCTTATAAAAATAGAAGGACATACAGATAATGTACCAGTAGGTTCTAGTTCTAAATATGATGATAATATGGAACTGTCCAGTGCCAGAGCTTATTCGGTATGGAAGTTTATGGTGGGAAAGAAACATCTTGATCCCGATTCGTTAGAAGCTGCAGGCAGAAGTGAATACAATCCGATAGCTGATAATACATCATCTGCAGGCAGAGCAAAAAACAGACGTGTTGAATTTAAGATTTATACGGAGAATTATAAAAGATAATAAAGGGTTATTAAAATAATGTATTGGAAATGAGGATTATTATGAAGAAAAATATTTTATCAATTATAATGATAGCATTGCTTGTAATAAGCATAGTTCTCGATGTTGTTATATTGTTTGCAGTTGTTCCGAATGCAAACAAAACAAATGCACTCATTGACAGGGTGGCATCGGCAGTTGACCTTGAGATTGAGAACGATTCTGATGGCGATGCGGATTATTCTATTGATGATTTGTCATCAATTACTTTTGAAAATGGTGAGCTTACCATTACATTAAAGAGAAATGAAGGAGAATCAAGCGATCATTACGCTGTGATTAACGGAATTTCACTTACTCTTAACACAAAAGATTCGGATTACAGCAGTGTAAGTACATATATTACAGCTAACGAGAATCTGTTTAAGGACAGAATCAATTATATATTCTCAAAATATACAAAGGATTATGCACAGTCTCATATAGATGAGATTAAACAGGAGATTCTTAGTGAGTTCTCCTCTAAGAAAGTATTAGATTCAGATGCAGTTGTTGATGTTAGCTTTGGAAATCTTGCATTCCAGTAAGGTTTTGTTTTATAATATTTGTATTAAATGTTGCTAAATAATTGTTATGTTTGCACATGATACATATTATATGGTATAATATCTTAGTTAAATATTAGTGTTCAGGAGGTGTAACAGATGAGTGATGTCTTATCTCAAGATGAGATAGATAATCTGCTGGCTGCATTAAGCAGTGGTGAACTGGATGCTGATGAGATTAAGAATTCTAATGATAAGCAGGTTAAGAATTATAATTTTGCCAGACCTTCTAAGTTTTCAAAGGAACACCTTAGAACATTGGAGATTATTTTCGAACATTACGGAAGACTTTTATCAACGAATCTTCCTCTGTATGTAAGAAAGAATGTGTCTGTGCAGGTGATGAATTCGGAGGAGGCAACTTACACAGAGTTCACTAATTCATTGTCCAATCCGGTTTTACTTGGGATTGTTAATATGGATCCCCTGCCCGGCAGTATTGTTGTGGAGATGGCC
Organism: uncultured Lachnospiraceae bacterium; assembly: GCA_902766825.1. Classification (GTDB taxonomy): domain Bacteria; phylum Bacillota; class Clostridia; order Lachnospirales; family Lachnospiraceae; genus CACXFB01. Next base: position 4,235 of record CACXFB010000112.1, on the reverse strand, counting down.
GAGAATCTTGGGTTTGCCATTGTGGACAGAATGCTTGGCGGATATGGGTTGCCTATGGAAAAGATAAGAGACTTTTCAGAAGTAGAGATTACAATATTGGAGCATATATTTGTTTCTATGTCTGATTTGCTTATTGAACCATGGCAGAATGTTGTGAAGCTTACGCCAAAGCTTGAGAGAATAGAGACCAGTTCACAGTTCATACAAATTGTTTCTCCTACTGAGATGACGTCTATTGTTACAATGAATCTTCAGATGGGTGAGGTTACGGGAATGGTTAACATATGTCTTCCGTTTTCATGCCTTGAGTCTGTTGTGGAAAGGCTCAATACGAAGTATTGGTATGCCAGCATAGAAGAAAAAGATTCAAAAAAATATAAAGATGTAATTGAGGTTGCAATTGAGAAAGCAAAGATTCCGATAAGGGCTATTCTTGGAAAGAGTATTATTTCAGTTAATGAGTTTACGGATTTACAAGTGGGTGACATTATTAAGCTCAATACAAAAGTAAGTGATGAGCTGGATGTATATGTGGGTAATATCCGTAAGTTTTCCGCATTGCCGGGTGCTTTTTCAGATTCGTATGCGGTGAGGGTACAGAAAATATATAAAGAGGAGGAATAGCGTCAATGGATGGGATGTTATCACAAGAAGAAATCAACGCCTTGCTAAGCAGCATGAGCGAAGAAAACGTCAATCTTGATGAGAATAATGATTCGTTGACAGCCGAAGAAGAAGATGCAATCGGTGAAATATCGAACATCAGCATGGGTACGGCTGCGACGACGCTTTCCACGTTAATTAACCGAAGAGTTGATATTACAACTCCGGCGGTATCATATACTACATGGGATGAAATAACAGATACATACGCAAAACCTTGTGTTTTTGTTCAGATTTCATATAAGGAAGGATTGGATGGTAACAACATCCTGATTCTTGAAGAAGATGACGTAAAGATAATTACAGACCTTATGATGGGTGGAGATGGACTGGAGGTATCAGGAGAACTTTCAGAATTACATCTTAGTGCAATAAGTGAAGCTATGAACCAGATGATGGGTTCATCGGCAACATCAATTTCAGCGATGCTTAACAAAAAGGTTGATATCAGTCCACCTAATGCTAATCTCATTAACCTGAGTGATGATATTTCACTTGATGGTTTGCCTGAATTTTTGAAAGACCGTTTTGTAATGGTATCTTTCAGAATGGAGATTGAAGGACTTATTGACAGTCAGCTGATGCAGTTATATCCTCTTGAATTTGCAAGAGTGTTATATGGAAGTTTTGCGGAAGATATTAAAAATGGCAGTAATTCACAACCGGAACCACAACCGGAACCACAACCGGAACCACAACCACAGCCTGTACAACAAACTGTTGGTACAGAACAGTCACAGCAGATGAATACGGGCATGCCTGCAATGGATATGAGTGGTCAGATTCCGTTAGGTCAGATGATGAACGGTATGCCGCCACAGGGAATGGCTCCTCAGGGAGTGCCTGTGATGCCTATGAATATGGCACAGTATCAGCAGCCGATACAGCAACAGTATATACAACAGCCTATGCAGGATATTAATGTTGCACCGGCACAGTTTACACCATTTACTAGCATGGGCAATCCGTCACAAAAGCATGAGAATATTGAACTTATTATGGATGTTCCTCTTGAAGTTACTGTTGAACTTGGAAGAACCAATAAATCAATAAAAGAAATTCTTGATTTTAAACCGGGAACCATCATAGAGCTTAATAAGCTTGCCGGAGAACCGATAGATGTAATGGTTAACGGAAAGTATGTTGCCAAAGGCGAAGTTGTTGTTATTGAAGAGTATTTTGGTATCAGAGTTACCGAAATCGTGAACTAAACTATAAACAGGGGTGACAGGATAATAACTGCACTCTGGAATGGAGATTTATTATGGGAAAGAATATTTTAATTTGCGATGATGCAGCATTTATGAGAATGATGATTAAGGATATCCTTACCAAGAATGGATATACTGTGGTAGCAGAGGCTGAAAATGGTCTTAAGGCTGTTGAGAAGTATAATGAAAGCCAGCCAGATCTTGTACTCATGGATATCACAATGCCTGAGATGGATGGTATTCAGGCCCTTAAGAAGATTAAATCAATGGATTCATCAGCAAAAGTAATAATGTGTTCTGCCATGGGACAGCAGGCAATGGTTATTGAATCAATACAGTCAGGAGCAAAGGATTTCATTGTTAAACCGTTTCAGGCTGACAGAGTCCTTGAAGCTGTTAAAAAGGCAATAGGATAGGAAGATTAAAGTGATTAATAACGTTTATAGTTTTCATTTTTTATCAGGCAGCCTTAGAATCTCGCAGATGTTGCGCAGTTTAGGTACATCGTGTGTGGCAGACTCCTCCCATGTGGCAGGGGGTGCCTCTACACTGGACAGCGTGCTTCAGATTTTAGGTCTGCTTGTGTTGTTTATAATAATAATTGCAAGCTCATATTTTGTGACACGTAAGATTGGACAGATATCCGCTGGAAGTATGCATAACAATAATATTAGTATTGTGGATACCTATAAGATTTCAACCACAAAATATATTCAGATTGTAAAGGTGGCAGGTAAATGTTTTGCCATTGCTGTGGGTAAGGAAGAGATTACCCTGCTTGGAGAGATTGATGAGGATAATCTTATCAAAAGAGAGGAAGCCGTTCAGTTTAAATCTTTCAAAGAAATGTTGGACATGACGGTAGGCAAGGTAAGAAAAGGAAAATGATTCGAAAGAAGTTATTAAAAAAGAGAATAATTTTGATAAGTCTGGGTATGTTTGTTGTGTGTCTGGCAGCAATATTTCTTGTCAGTAATCCTGCAATGGCTGCAGATGATTATTCAATAAGTTTGTCTGTGCCTGATAACAGTGACAGTACATCATTATCGTCTACTTTAAGGATATTGCTGTTACTTACAGTGTTATCTTTGGCACCGTCAATTGTCATAATGTTAACGAGCTTTACGAGAATTCTGATAGTACTTCATTTTGTAAGAAGTGCAATAGGTACGCAGACGACGCCTCCTAATCAGATTCTTGTAGGGTTATCTTTGTTTCTGACACTTTTTATTATGTCACCTGTATTGCTTAGAATTAACGACAGGGCAATTACTCCACTTAATAATGGAACAATAACTACACAGGAAGCTTACAAAGAGGGAATGGAACCTCTTCGTGAATTTATGTTTAAGCAGACGAGAACTAAGGATTTATCCTTGTTTGTTGATATATATAATCAGGGAAGTGACGAAGAACTGATTATCAATACATTGGATGATGTTCCTTCAAGAGTGCTGATTCCGTCATTTATTATAAGTGAACTTAGAACAGCATTTATTATAGGATTCATTATATATATACCTTTTATCATTATTGATATGGTTGTTGCATCAACGCTCATGTCAATGGGTATGATGATGCTACCGCCAACGGTAATATCGATGCCGTTTAAGATTCTTTTATTTGTACTGGCAGACGGATGGAATCTGATAATAGGTAATGTTGTTAAAACCTTCTACTGAAAGGAGTATTTAAATGTCAATAGATTCAGTTGTTGATATTTTTAGAGGGGCATTGTATACAACTGTCCGTGTTGCGGCCCCAATATTGATAGTTTCTCTTGTGGTAGGTTTGTTAGTAAGTATACTTCAGACAGTTACCTCGATACAGGAGCAGACACTTTCATTTGTTCCTAAGCTTCTTGCAATATTTGTGGTAATAGCACTTGCAGGATCATTTATTTTAGGAACGGTTACGGATTATACGATTGAGTTGTTTTCTAACTTTGATCAGTATATAAAATGATGGAAGAAGTGATGGAGGAATCTGATGAGTTTTACCATAGAACAGTTGGAATTTTGCATTCTGATATTTGTTAGAATTTCCGCCTTCATTTTTACTGCACCGTTTTTTAGTCACTCGAATGTGCCGGTGAGAATTAAGACTGCAATTACATTTTTTCTGACTGTTATGGTTGTTACGGCAGTTGGATACAGTGATATTAAGTATACCGGAATAATCGGAATGGGTATTCTAATATTGAAAGAAATGATACTTGGAATTGTGATAGGTTTCATGGCTAATATATGTACCATGATACTGGCTTTTGCCGGCCAGCTTATCGATCAGGAGATTGGATTTTCAATGGTTCAGGAATTAAATCCTACAGCTAATTTTCAGACTACAATAACAGGTAATCTT
>CACXFB010000111.1 GCA_902766825.1 uncultured Lachnospiraceae bacterium | reverse complement strand
TACAGCCATTCCTTTTTGTCATTAGTAACGGCAAGTATGGTTGGAATTCTGTCATCTCCGGCAGGATTTTCGTATTTAATTGTTTCAGGTTCAAAAATGTTCTCGTTATAAAACCCAATCTGCGAGAAATCATCACACAAATCAAATCCTACGAGCAGTTTTCTTGTCTGTTCCAAAATTTATTTCCTCTTTTCAAACTTTCTAATCAGAAAAACGGCTTATAGAGAGTCTCTGTAAGATAATCGGCAGTTGCTATTTCCTTTAGCACTTCAAGCATGGCAACATCATCCTTCATCTCCTTTGCCATGAGCACCGTATTAATCAGGCTGTAGCGGCTGCTGTCATCACTGATTTTATCATTTGCATTAATATTAAAGCTTTCCGTAATCTTATCACCGGATACGCTCTCTTCTGTTACATAATACTGAAGTGTCTCCCCGTAAAAGAGTAAAAATTCTTTCACTCTTATGCCCATAAACACATCCTTCATGGTCTCTACCACAAAATCACCAGTGTCATCTAGCTGGTAATGAATCGATATATCGATTGAAGGGTCTGCTTTGTACTCAACATAATGTTTATCCACTATGTAACCCGGTATATATGCTTTTCCGGCAAAATCTTTAAAGAACGGAAGAACCATATCCTTACCGGCAAAATATTCAATGTAATATTCGGCAAATATTTTCTGATTTCTGTCCAAATGCTCTTTTGTACTGTAGTACTTAAGCATTGCAAGAGAACAAATCTCATTTTTATCAAAAGACAGTTCCTTAGCGATAATATCAAACAGTTCCTCAGGAATTACCCTGTCTTTTACAAGATACTTATATGCATTATATTTAAGAAATGCTTTTATAAGTCTCTTGTCAGTTCCCTTTTCATAGTATGATTCAAATACCTGTGCAACATCCATTGAATAAGTCTCTGCAAAAAGAACCTGTCCGATTAATCTTTCCTCAAACTCTGTACATTTTATCTCTTTTTCCCTGCATACTCTCCATACGGCAAACATCTCTTTGGTGCTTCCGTTAAAATATTTTACCATGTACTCAAGAATCTCATCAGTTACTTTCTTTTGTCTGAATACATGAATGCACATATCGCATATAAGTGGACGTGTCTGTTCATTGTCATACTTGCTGTTAATAAGGTTTGCAGCAAGTTTCATAAGTCTCTTGGCCGGCACAATACCAAATCCGTATTTATCGACAGCCTCAAGCGCTTTCTCGTAAAAATCCCTGATTATAAGGTATTCAACCACATAACTTCTCTCTCTTTGCGAAAGCATGTCCACATCCATCTGTCCAAGATAAGCATCAAGCAGTTCTACTTCCCTGTGGTCGTGACAATACTGAATAAGATTATACTGACACTTTCTCTGATAATCTTTTCTGAGTCCCTGTATCTCAAGCACTCTCTTACGCGCAGATACGTTAAATGAATCCTCTCTTGCCATCATATCGATTTGCTTTGCAATGTGTAACAAAAGCATATCATCAGAAGGATTAAGCTCATAACATTTATCAATATACATCTCGCTGTTAAGAAGCTTTTTGGCAGTGTAGGAATTGCTTCTTACATACCTGTTATCATCCTTGTCGACAAGGAATATCTCAGAATCATCCGTATAGATATTAACCTGCGCCTTACCATCGATGAATGGGGCATAATATTCATTCTCCATCATTCTGTTAGCAACAATTACGCCCTTAAAATCCGGGTTGTAACAACAGATATCATATCTGAACATTATATACGGAAGATCTTCTGCCATCTGCTCGTCGATAATATCCGGAGTAAGGAACTCCTCATATATGACCTTAAGATTTTCATTGATAATATGAGACTCAATCTGCTTTCGCATAAATCTCTCAATTATCTTTTTATAATTCTTAAAAGTTGCAAATCCCAAAGTCTTGTTCTTTATAATTGAAGCATATAAAAATGCCTTCTTTGCATCTGACAGACTGCTGTTGTACGAAAAATACAAAAGCAGCGATGACGGCAGCGGTTCTCTTGACTGCTCATCATATGAATACATATAAAACTCATGAAGCTGTGTTAACTTAAGCTGTTTTTCAACGCCAAGCTTGTACCACTTGAAATATTTGTTGTCTGTTCTCTGACCGCGTATCAGCATGCTGCAGATTGCAGTAAGAAGTTCCTCAGTCTGATATTTTTCATACAACATGGTGAGTGAATTAAAAATGAGTCTGTTGTAATCTTTAAGGCGGACTGCAAGCTTTGCAACATGCATCGCAAGATTCTTTGTAATGCAATCATGCCTTGCGCCCCAGTAAAGAACCTGTATCTCAAATCTTTCAAAATCCTCAAAAAGAGTGTTGTCCTGATTGAACATATTGCAAATTTCGTAATACATCACAGGACTTGTACATCCGTTTTCAAACTGTTCTTTCGTATCGGTATAAAGTGCCCTCAGATTGTTATCATATCTTTTGTCCATGTATATAAGGAGCCATAACATCTGCCAGGTATGATCTGTGGTCTCGTAGTATGATCTTGTCTTTTCAACTGCATTCTCAAGTTCAACTTCATCCTTTTCAAGAAGATTCTTAAGATAAAGATAGCCGCAGTAATCAATAGGATTGACAAGAGACACATTTTCAAGGTTCTCCCTGAAAAGATCGAGCAGTTCTGTTGCGCGCTTCTTTCTTCCGGAAATAATCATAAGATGAATCTTTAAAAGGTCATTTATTCCGGTACCGGTAAGAATGCACATATTACTTACTAAAACTTCGGAATCAGAAATGTATTTGTCAAGCGACATCTTCTCCGTTCTGAAATCTATATAATTACTTACATATTTTGAAACAAACTGTTTAAGTCTGTTATTCCCCGTATCAGCACCTAACTGTCCCGACTTGGTGCAGCATATATCAATAACTATTCTGTTACCTATACTCTCTATAATTATCTGTGCGAAACTTCTTCCCGAACGAATCATATCCGATCTGACCACAAACTCAAGCTCTGCCCTGTTAGCAATAAAATCATCAGACATAATCCTGGTCTTTGCCGGCACAATAAATGTACTGTCGGTACGGACCGTAACCTCACAATATCCCCATGTATCTTTTGAAATAACCAGCTTGTCCCTGAATTCTTCATTGGTTATAACATAATCTATCTTTCTTCTGTCAACCGAAATATTTACAGGAGACTTTTTGTGCGTGGCAACTAAAAACTCCTCCATCGCAATATTTATATTCTTGCCCTTAATCAAGGTATCATATATAAGAGAATACTTAACATCCTTAGCTAGGAATGCATTCTGAAATGCCGGTGACGAGAAAAGCTTAAGTGCTGTTACCTCATCAGCTTTTGCAAGGTTGGCAAACTGGAACAAATCCTTCACCTGACCAAGCTGCGTCTCAAAAACAGGCTTTTCAATCATGAAATTATACGGCAATTCGACTTCGCCACAATTAGTCACGATAACAAACTTACCCTTTATAATCTCTCCCGACATACACTCACTGCTTCTTACACAATACTTAACCTCATTTAATCTTCCTGAAAATGAAGTGATATTGGTCATAACCATATCATTAGAAGAATAAATGACTCCTTTTATGTTAGAAGAGGCAGAGTTCGATATGGTAAAACTCCCGTAATAACTTGTTCCAAGCTCTATTCCCTGGTTAATATTTTCCTCTGAAAGAGCTACCTGCGGGATGTTATATTCAAAAATTCCTCTTGCAAATTGTCCTATCTTTTCTCTCACTGTATCCACCCGATAAAGTTTTTTACTTGCTTTTTTTTATATTCGCACTTACTATTAGTAACATACAGAGTCATTATATCACTTATTTGTGGCACTTATCAAGCCACACGGAAATAAACCGGAGGAACACATGAAATGAAACACATGGAACATAAGGAACATTTTCACGGAAGTGACCTTGAAGCCATTGAAAAAATATATGGAATTAAAAAAGAAGATATAACCAGTTTTGGAGCAAACGTTAACCCACTGGGAATCTCACCGCTTTTAAGAAAGCATATTGCGGACAATATTGACGCTATTACAGCTTACCCTGACAGGGAATACACCAAATTAAGAAAAGCAATTGCCGACTACACGAAAGTTGATGCAGACTTTATAATCGCCGGCAACGGATGCAGCGAACTTATCTCAGGTCTTATGCATTATGTAAGGCCAAAGCACGCAATCGTATTTGCACCGTCATATTCGGAATATGAACACGAGATTACTCTTTCGGGCGGAAAATGCGAATATTTTTATTCAAAACCTGAAAATGATTTTATTCCGGACATCGATGAATTCTCAAAGATGGTAAAGAAAGAGACCGAGCTTGTTGTAATATGTAACCCTAACAATCCTACGTCTTATGCGATGGATAACGATACAATAAGAAAAATTCTTGATATATGTAAGATTAATAACGCTATTGTAATGATTGACGAAACTTACATTGAATTTGCCCCTGACTGTGACAGCCTTACAGCAGTTCCCCTTGTCAGTCAGTACGATAACCTGATAATTCTTCGAGGAATATCAAAGTTTTTTGCAGCACCGGGACTTCGTCTGGGCTATGCAATAAGCTCAGACAAAGAATTGCTTGCAAATGTTAACAAACAGGCTATTCCATGGTCAGTTAACTCGCTTGCAGACGTTGCGGCAGAAGTTATGTTTAACGATACTGATTACATTAGTGCTACACGCAAGCTCATTAACGAACAGCGTGATATTATGTACAATGCAATAAAAGAGATTCCTTCTCTTAAAGCATATAAGCCTTATGCCAACTTTCTTCTTGTGCGTATCCTTGATAATCGTGTAAACGCACAGGATGTTTTTGATGCTGCTATAAGAAAAGGACTTATGATACGAGACTGTGCAACATTTGAGTCACTTGATGAACATTATTTTCGTTTTTGCTTTATGCAACCGGATAAAAATAAAGAACTTCTGGAGGTAATAAAATGTACTCTTTCGATTCAAGAATAAGATATACGGAGCTTAACGAGAATTTAAAGCTTCCGCTTGTATCAATCGTCAATTATTTTCAGGACTGTTCGACTTTCCAGTCTGAATCACTTGGCAAGGGTCTGACATATCTTCGCAGCAATCATCAGGCATGGATGGTTACCGGATGGCAGATTGATTTATTTGATGAAGCACTACCTTTTGAGAACGTAAAAATTTCGACATGGCCATACAAATTCGACATGGTTTTAGGCTACAGAAATTTCACCATTGAATCTACAGACAGAAACAAAGTTATCGCTGTAGGAAGTTCAATGTGGGCACTCGTTGATACAATCCGTCACAAACCGCTTCGTCTAAAAAGCGAAGATACAGACGGATACGAGCTTTCACCGGCATATGAGATTGATTATTTGCCACGCAAAGTAAAGTTACCTGACCACGAGTTCATTTCACTTGAAAAACAACTTGTGGTAGAAGCTCATCTTGACAGCAACATGCATGTCAACAACGGTCAATATCTTTCTTTTGCGGACAATCTTCTTCCTGACGGATTTACTTACAACAGATTGCGTGCGGAATATAAAAAATCAGCTCTTCTTGGCGATTACATTTATCCAAAATATTGCATCTGCGACAACGTATGCTATATGAATCTTTGTGATGAAGCCGGAAAGACATATGCAGTAATAGAATTTTCAACAAGAAACGCTTAATTAGGAGGACATATTTTGATAGAATTAGGAAAAATGCAGACACTCACCGCAGTTAAGAAAACCGAAAACGGCCTTTACCTTGCGGATTCATTTGACAGTAATTGCTCTAAAACAGTTCTTCTTCCTAACAACGAACTGGACGAAGACAGCAGCGTCGGCGATGATTTTAATGTATTTATCTACAAAGATTCAAAAGACAGAATCATTGCAACAACAATTATTCCTTATATCACTCTTAACAGTTTTGCAACTCTTACCGTCAAAGAAGTTGCGCCTATCGGTGCGTTTCTTGACTGGGGACTTGCAAAAGACCTTCTTCTTCCGTTCAGAGAGCAGAAAACAAAAGTTAACGAAGGTGATAAAGTATTTGTCAGCCTCTACATAGACAAATCCAACAGATTATGTGCAACGACCAAGGTTTACGAACTGCTCCGCTGCGATTCACCGTACAAAAAAGACGATATCGTTACCGGAACCGTATATGAGATTAATGAACGTCTTGGTGCATTTGTTGCTGTTGACAACAAATACAACAGCCTTATCCCATTATCGCATCTTGTTAACACACCAAAAATCGGTGACACGGTAAGTGCTTATGTAACCAACGTAAGAGAAGACGGAAAACTCACTCTTTCCATATCAGGTAACGCCGTGGCACACATGGATGATGATGCAGGATTCATACTTGATGAACTTAACGACAACGACGGTTTCCTGCCATACAACGATAAATCAGACAGCGATGCCATTCGCGAACGTTTTAACATGAGTAAAAACTCATTCAAGCGTGCCATCGGTCGTCTTTACAAAGAGCGAAAAATAGAGATCACAGAAAAAGGGATAAACCTTGTGCAGTAATGCGCAGGGTTTATCCCTTTAAATATCTTTATTCCAAAAATCTCATCTTTCCGTTAGAAGAACCTTTCATCTTTTCTTTCTGTTCTTCTCTGTAAAATCCGTTCAATGTGTTAGTCATAATATCACGGCATCTGCTGCAATATTTTCCGGATCTTATAGGCTTTTTGCATCTCTCGCAACCGATTTCCGAACCGACTTCACTTGAAAAACTTATACGCTCTTCACGAATCCATATCTCAACCTGTCGTCTTGTTACGTCATTATCCTCGACAACATCCTTCATTGTCGCATCCGGATGATCCCTTAGATACTGCTTAACCACTTCAAATTTTTCTTCAATCTTTTTCTTGCAATCCGAGCATATCTGATATCCCGAAATATAATTAAATAATCTTCCGCAGGATCTGCAATTTACAACCTCCATGATAAACCTCCAATCATAACAATGTCTATTGATATCCCTTCCCAATAGCTATACCGGTATAAAACACCTGTTTTACACCTGCTTTCATAAGCGCCAGTGTACACGCTTCAATCGTACTGCCTGTAGTATATATATCGTCTACAAGCATCACCGTTTCAATACCTTCTTTGTTAATTATATCATTACTTTTTATTGTTTCAAAGGCTTGACTTAGATTTTTAAGTCGCTCCAAATCATTTAACTCTTTTTGAGGTAGAGTCTTTTTGTTTCTTATAAGAAAACCGTCAAGAACCGGTATTCCGGTAAGTTTTGAAAGTTCATCACACAATACTTTTGCCTGATTGTAACCCCTTTTTTTCAGTCTGCTTTTATGAATCGGCACCGGAACAAGATAAGAAGCACGTGTTCTTTTTATCTCATCCCCGAAGCGCGCATAAATGCTTCTTGCATAGTAGACGGCATACTCTTTTTTGTTATGGTATTTAAACTGTGAAATCGACCTTTTTACATTTTCATCATAATTAAACACAGGAAATCCCCTGACATAATGAAATCTCTTTTTAAGACAGTCATAACAATACTCTTTCTCTGGCAAAGATATCTGCTTTCCACACTTTAGGCATACAGGTTGTCTTACAAGCGAAAAAACATTCCGACACTTGCCACACACCATCCCCACCTCTTTACAGGCATGCCCGCATACGGCACACCTTGGCGGATAAATAATGTCCTGCAAATATCCGAATGTTTCTTTTGCTGATTGTATAATCTTACTTTGACGTATTGTTATCAATATTGTTCCCCCGCTTAATTGAATCAAACAGCATCTGCGCTATTCCAAGACTACTGTTTTGCACAGCCTTGTTAGCATATTCCTCATACAGATTCTCCCCAAAAAGCTGCATATATTCGTTATCATCCTCATCATCCTTATTGATTGAGGTCACTGTCTCACGCATCGTCTTAAACGCGTGCTCAATCATATACGATTCAAAACTTTTGCACGCTTCCATAAGCTCTTCATCTGATGACTGAGATGAAATATTATTCAACTGGGATTTTACTTTATTAGCAGCTAATGCCGAAGAATCCGATGCCATGTTGCCAAGTGCCCCAATCTGACTGCCTGCACTTAACATACTGTATGTATTATCCAGACCATTTATATTTATAGGCATAAATGACTCCTCCTGTTATCAAATTATTAATCTGTTATCGAAGGTTATTAGCCTGCTGCATCATTTCATCCGATGCATTAATAATCTTTGAGTTAAGTTCGTAAGCTCTTTGCGCTACTATAAGATTAACCATCTCATCTACCGCCTGTACGTTAGAAGCCTCAAGATAACCTTGTTTCATAACGCTTTTTCTTTCCATACCAAGTGTGGTTTCCTGAATCGGCTCTCCTGAACTTTCTGTTGCAAGAAATGTACTTCCGGAAGATTTTTCAAGTCCTGCCGGATTGGTAAACTGCGCAAGTGATATAGTAACTCCTATAGGAATATTATTATTGTTCTCATCCGGATAACATATCTGTCCTGCGCTGTCTATAGTTACATTGGTCATTATGTAATTCTGCGGAAGATTAATCGGATTACCGTTCGTATCAAGCAACGCATATCCTTCCGTTGTAGTTATTGAATAACCGTTTCCCGTAAGCGCAGCCGTAAATGCTCCATTACGTGTATATCCTGTCTGACCGCCCGGAAGCGCTATTTCGAAAAATCCGTCTCCTTCAACTGCCAGATCAAATGTATTCTCCGTATGAGTAAGAGAACCCTGATCAAATCTTGATAAAATCGCAGAGTTCCTTACACCAAGTCCTACCTGCGCAGCAATAGGTTTAGGTGAACCGTCTGCCGTAGTGGATTTGGTCTGAAGATTCTGATACAGCAATGACTTAAATTCTGCTGTCTCTTTTTTGTATCCTGTTGTATTTACATTGGCGAGATTATTGGAAATTGTATCAACATTAGTCTGCTGAGCTTTCATTCCCGATGCCGCCGTCCATAGAGATCTTATCATATGCCCACCTTCTGCCTTAGTCTAATCTGTTAACTTAACCGTTAACTGCTCCGACACTGTTCACTGCCTTATCAAGCATATTATCCACCGTCTGAATCATCTTCTGACCGCCTTCATATGCCCTTGTCGTAGCTATCAAATCAACCATCTGAGATACTGTGTTGACATTTGACTGTTCAGTGTACCCTTGATTAATGATTGCATTGGTCGGAATCTGTGTTGCTCCCTGTACCGGAACATACATTACATCTCCCAAATGCTCAAGGAAATCATAATCTTCAAAATCAGTAAGAGCTACCCTGTTAACCATCTGGTTGTCCGCAAACACTGAACCATCGGTATCTATGGATATACTCTTAGCATCTGTAGGTACCCTCACTACTCCGTTAGTCCCCAAAAGATTATTACCTTCCGAATCTACCACGTATCCGTCATTGGTCATCGTAAAATTACCATTGCGTGTGTATCTTGTTACGGTATTACCATTGCCATCATTGCATGACACCTGGAAGAACCCTTTTCCCTCTATTGCAAGGTCAAATGTCTGTCCGGTCTCAAGCAACGATCCTTGTGAATAATCCGTATAAATCTCACCTATCTTTGTACCAAGACTCATGTGTCCGATTCTTTCTTTTCCGTATACTCCGGAAGCATCCTTAATCTTATAGGTCAGTTCCTCCTTGAACTGCTGGCTTGTAGGCTTCTCTGTCTTATAACCTACCGTTGCTGAATTGGCAACATTGTTACTTATGACATCAAGCCTCTTTTGTTCATTAATCATACCGGTATATGCCGTGTATAAAGCTCTAACCATACAATTCCTCCGAAAGATAAAATACTGAAAAAATTACTATATATAATATCGACACACTTTTACTATATATTTAGTCTCTCTTACCGCTTAAGAATTCAACATATTTACCTGTTCCTATAGCAACGGCTGTCATAGGATCCTCAGCTGTCATTGTTGTAATTCCTGTCTTTTGTTCGATAAGTTCCTCAAGCCCATAAAGAAGACCGCCGCCACCTGTAAGTACGATTCCTCTGTCAGCAATATCAGCTGCAAGCTCAGGTGGTGTCTTTTCAAGAACTGCATGTACACCTTCAACAATCTGAGTTGTTGCTTCCTTAAGAGCCTCTTCTGTCTCATCTGAAGTAACTGTAATTGTCTTAGGAAGACCTGTAACAAGGTTACGTCCTCTTACGTCCATTGTAAGAGTCTCTGGTCTCTTATATGCAGAACCAATCTTTATCTTAATATCCTCGGCTGTTCTCTCACCGATAAGAAGATTGTGCTTCTTTCTCATGTATCTAACTATAGCTTCATCAAAATCATCGCCTGCAATCTTGATTGAAGTACTTACAACAGTACCACCAAGAGAAATAACTGCGATATCTGATGTTCCACCACCAATATCAACAATCATGTTGCCGCATGGCTTTGAAATATCTATTCCTGCTCCGATAGCAGCAGCAATCGGCTCTTCGATAATAGCAACATCTCTTGCACCTGCATTAAATGTAGCATCTCTGACTGCTCTCTTCTCAACCTCTGTAGCCTCACTAGGCACACATACACTAATAATAGGTTTTCTGAATCTCTGTCTTCCAACCGCTTTTTGTATAAAGTACTTAAGCATCTTCTCGGTAACTGCATACTCTGAGATAACACCCTGTCTAAGTGGTCTTACCGCAACAATATTGCCTGGTGTTCTACCAAGCATGAGTCTTGCATCCTCTCCGATTGCCTTAATCTTATTAGTGTCCCTGTCAAATGCAACCACTGAAGGTTCCTTTAACACAACACCTTTTCCTTTTATATAAACAAGAATACTTGCTGTTCCCAAATCTATTCCGATGTCACTGCCTGCCATTTTTATAAAAGCTCCTTTCATCTATTAAGTTATTACATACTTATCTAGATTATATACACTTTTAAGGGAAATTCAAAGAAATATTTTTTAATTAAAAAAATGTTAATATTCCCGACACATAATAATCAGTTATAAATTGACTGCTTGCAGGCACATTTATATGCTGATTATTATGTGTTCTGCGAAGCAGAAACTTAAAAAATATGAAGAAACCGTCTG
>CACXFB010000110.1 GCA_902766825.1 uncultured Lachnospiraceae bacterium | reverse complement strand
CCAAGAGGTTTTCCGTTTTTCTCTTCGGCTTTTTTCAGCTTCCAATACTCCGCATTGACCTTCTGATACGGCTCATACTGCTCATGAAAACCAAGCAGCTTTTCAAGATAATCCATGCGTGCGCTCATATCGCCTCGGCTCTTTCCAAGCTTTTCATACTTATAAAGTTATAATTAATTATGTACATTAAATATTAAATAAGTATGAAAAACGAAGACGGCTTTAAACGTGTCAGAAATGTAGAAATGATCCTTCTTAAGATTTTGAACAACGGAGATTTCTATGGATATGAATTAACCCAGCTTGTCAAGGAATATTCAGGACAGATTATTTCTCTCCCGGAAGGTTCTTTGTACCCCGTTTTATATAAATTGCAAGACAAAGGATATGTCAGCACGATCAAGAAACTGATTGGTAAACGACAGGAACGGGTATATTATCACATAGAACCCATCGGCGTAGAATATCTCCAGACTTTAATGTCTGATTACTATTATCTGAACAAAGGGATACAGAATATTTTATCTTACGAACCACAACAGGAGAAAAACGAAGATGAATGACGCAACCAAATACATTCGCGCTGTAAAGAGATCATTTACAAACTTTCACAAAGGAGAAAAACATTTCTATGCTGATTTATGTTCGAATGTAACAGATTATGCTGCAAATCATCCAACATGTACATACGAAGATTTAGAAAATCATTTTGGCAATCCTAAGGATATTGTAATCGATTATTACAATACCATGGAGCAGGATGTTTATTCAATGCATGTGATGAAAATCCGTTACTTCCGCTACATTACCATGGCCGCCATTTCAGTACTTTCCATTGTACTGGGAATTTCTTTATATTTAATCATTTCCGAAAAGCAAAAGTACGATACATCAGAAATTGCATACAAGGAAATAACAATTACTGTCGATGAACAAAATGATACGGACATCAAAGGAGATGATAGTAAATGAGCACGAAAAAATTTTTTTCACTAATGATCACCTTGGTATTGATTTTATCGGCATCTTATTCCATTCCGGCATCTGCGGATGATGCAAATACCAATGGGACTACTACGATTGAATACTTAGATAACGGAGATTATATAGAAACCACCATTATCATATTGGAATCAACCAGAGGAACGATTACGGGAACCAAGACAGCAACCTACAATAATTCCTCAAATGAAGTTTTATGGGATGTTTCAGTAACAGGCACATTCGTATATAGCGGCAGCGACTGCACTTGTGCTAATGCAACCGGAAGCAGTCACAGTTATTCATCAAACTGGACCGTATCTTTGCCGAGTATATCGCGAAGTGGTAATACTGCCACATCCAGTGCTACAGGAAAAAGACATCTTTTTGGAATAGTGGTTCAAACAGAGCATCTTGCGGTTACACTGAGTTGCAGTAACAACGGCGTACTTTCATAAAGTTAGAACATAAAAAACAAAGAGCTTTCGCATCAGAGTGAATATATCTCTGATACGAAAGCTTTTCTATTGAATTGATATAATAATCACCGATGATTTCCACAATTTTTGCACCTGCCAAACAACGAATAACTACCGCCGCAATTACAGCATAATCTATGGTACGATTCTTTATCTTTCAATAAAAATTTCTATCCTCATTACGACATAATAAATCTTTCAAGAATAATATTATCAATTTTCAAACAAATTTCGTCATTATTTTCATCATTCATCGGATATTGAACAATATATCTATAACCAAAATCGGTACTTTCTTTTTTTTCCGAGACATCAGTTCTTCCATTGAAAACCGCATTTTCCAAATTCATAATTTTCCCTTCTTTCATTTCCAGTACTCCATGACATTCGAACACAATCTCGTAACCATCTTTCACATATTTAATATCACGAATAACCAATTTTCCATAATCTGAATCGCTAATTACCTCTATATCCCCACCGGAATAACAACTCATGTCCTGTTTTATTTCAACAGAATCCATGCTGCTTTGTTCGACATCATAATTGCAATTCAAATAATACTTGACTCCATTTGTCTCCAACGATTTTTTTGCTGCTAATCCTTTTAACAGGATTCCCCCTACCACACATAGAACAAATCCAAATACCAGTATTGCTTTTTTCATTTCAACCTATATCCTTTATTACATTTTCGAACGAAAGAATACGTCCTTTCTCAACATATTTATTCAGTTCATATCTTTTATTACAATTTTTCAATAACGTTGATTTTATTTTTATTGAATCATAATCCGTTTTATTTATTATATAAGCCGCTACAGCTGTAACAAAAGCAGTTGAATAAGATACACCAGTAACGTATTCCAACTCCTCTTTATCATTTATAACCAGAATATTATCACATGGCGCCGCAACATCTATTTTATCAGAATAATTTGATTCCCTGCTACATTGTCCAAGGCTGTTTATTCCCATAACCGAAATAATATTTGGAAGATCATACGCCGCCGGATACATGATATTGTTGTTATGACCGTTTCCGGAAGAACATATAAACAACATTTTACTATCTTTCATATAATTATATATTGCTTCAGAATAATAATTATACACAAAACTACAATTAACAACTCTTGCTCCCATTTTCTCCGCTTCAGATAGTTCCGAAATGATTTTATTTTCATCAATTATCTCTGTATCGTCTACTACAATGGAAATAAATTTTACTCCTGATAAAACACTTTTATAATCTCCACTTTTATCATTTGCAGAAATTAATCCGGCTATTCTTGTTCCGTGATCCATTCTTTTTGTCTTCTCTTCACTTTCATATATGCATGTTCCATTAAGCTGAGAAATTTCAAAATTTATCCCTGAATCAACTATACAAATAATATTTCTACCATTATCATCGAGCTGAACAGCCCCAGACTTTGGCTGACCTATATCAACATCCTCACAACCTTTAATACCACATACTTCTTGCCCTTCATTAAATAATGCCCACTGTTTCTCAGTACACACAACTTCACCCTGTTTCTTTTTATACTCAGATCTAATAATAAGAAACAGGGCGAACATAACCAAAGAAACAATGCAGATAATTTTCTTAACCAATATTTCTTTTTTCATATAATATCACCGAAATCAAAGAAAATACAACGCAATGAATTGTTACAATAACAATTGAAAAAGTATTTGTCATCCCTTCAAATAAAACCGTTCCTGCTCGAGTAATCTGAAATTGTACGTTTGACAAAAGAACATATTTAAGTATGTTATACTTTGAAAAATTCAAAACTACGGAAGAACCCATAAAATATAACAGCGAACCTATACATGTTGCAAATAATCCATTTTCCAACAAAATAGCTCCCAATGCAACCATTGAAGTAATTCCTAATACCGATATCATATTATATAGATTATTCTTTAACACATATAAAAGCACTCCATCACACTTTACACCCTCATCGTAATACACAATATGATCAGAAAGTCCTTCAAAACCGAACATAAAACCTGATACTACTACGGAAACAATTAATGAAACAATTATTACCGTAATTGCAAAACACAATGCCGTAATATACTTTGCACAATACACCTTCCATCTTTGTAGAGGACGACTAAAATATGACATGATAGTTCCTTTTGTGTATTCATCGGCAAAAATTTTTCCGGCTCCAATAATAATTATTATCATAAAAAAAGGAAAATAAATATTTAATTCCTTTACAACACTGCTAATGCTCAGAGTCTTTGGCGGTAATACATTATTATCAACCATGTATCTACAAATACTGACTTCATGATTATACTCATCATTGTTATTGGTCGAAAACTGCTCGTTATCGCCCATAACCTGTAATTGAGAAATAACACTATCCAAAGTTCCGTCATCATCCGGTATATCAGTATTATATACGATGAAAATTGGCAATATCGCTATAAGCATTGTAATTACCAACAATATCATAACAAAATTTCCCGAGAAAAATTTTATCATTTCATTTACTAAAAGGGATATCCCTTTAATTTTCTTCATAATTCTTTAATCTCCATCTATAAAATACACACAAGTTCAGCTTAAATCAATCACCTATCAATTCCATGTATATTCTTTCAATTTTATTACATCTTTCAATATTTTTAATAACAACATCGTTTTCAATCAAAATCTTAAGAATAGTATTTAGATTACAATCATCATTATTTACTAATATAGAATCTTTCTGTCGTGAATAATCCACATGAGCATTATCCAACAGACTAAAAGACCTAAAGGAATCGTCTGTATTTAAAATATATACGTCACCTTCATCTGATTCCAAATCAACACTATCAACAATGTCTCCCTTACATATAAATATGATTTTATCACAAAGGGTTCTTAATTCAGATAAAAGATGACTTGATATTAAAAACGTACAGTCTAATTCATCTCTGATCTTTTTTATTGATTCTCTAAACTGAACTACACCTTCCGGATCAACTCCATTAAATGGCTCATCCATAACATTTATATCAGCACGTCTTAATAATATTTGAGCAATATTTAATCTTTGTCTCATTCCAAAAGAGAATGAGGACACAGCATCATTGACTCTATCACCAAGCCCAACATTCTCTATGACCTCACCAATCTCTTTTGTACTACAGCCAAAAATCCTTCCAACCTGCATTAGATTTTCCTTACACGAGAGTTCATTATAAAAATCTGCCTTATCAAAACAAAACTGAAATTTTTTCAAGTATTCTATTTTATCTGAATCATAGTCAACACCACATGCCGACATTTTTCCATTATCTTTTTTCAAGAGTCCGGCCATTGTCTTTATCAGCGTGGATTTTCCTGCTCCATTTGGACCAACCAATCCAATAATCTGTGCCTTTTCAATAGAAAGGCTCATATTATGTATGATCTCCTTTTTTCCACGAGTCAACTTTAGATTTTCAATTTTAAGCACACTTTCGGTATTCAATTTTTCCTCCTAAAACACATCAAAACAAACTCTCATTTTCTCTTATGGCTATGAATCTCAATATTCTGAATATTGATTGTAACACTGTCTTTGCCATCAAGCAGATTCTTATCATCCACAAAATCATAACAATATGTATAACCATTTTCCAAGTTGTCAACTCCGCTTCCACCACTCGAAATATCCAATATTTCATCACCAGAAGCAAATGACACACTTGATTTATCCAGTTTCAAGAATCTGGCACTATTAAAATCTATTACACCATTTGAAACGAGATAGATTTTTATTCTGTCGCCGTCTTTCTCAATTCTGTCAATATATATTTTCCCATTATTGTCGTTTTCGTACAATACGGTATTTTCCTTATCAACATCGGATAAACTAAAATCAACAGAAATATCTATTGTGTCATCTACTACTTCTTCATAATGAGAACCAGTCACCAAACTAAAAGGATTAACCAAAAATATTATCCTGTCGATCACATCAAAATAGGAGATTATTGCTGCGACTATCAGAAATACTCCTAATATTATTCCAAATTTTTTCATATATTCACAATGCCTTTATTTCTTTTTTGTTGTTTTTTTACCTGATGTAAAATATGTACTGTACGAATAAGCCGTCCATTTATTACTTGCTTTACTAAAATTTACCGAAGGGCCTGATCTACTTAAACCAACACTGCTTACTTCTGTATTATTCCACGTATGAGAATATCCCAATTTAATCTCTCCATTATAATTTCTAAACATGCTGTTGTACCTAGCAACACAAGTAATTTTTTCTGCATTATATTTATAATCATATGTAAAATAAATTATACGATTTTTTACATTGTAATACGCTATACAGTCTTGAACCTCATATCCAGCTCCATAATTATCATTGTCTGTAATTAAATTTGTTGATGATTTTATGGCACTTCCATATGACAAACTTGCCGAACCACTGTTTACCTGTAATCCAGCTGATGCTCCGGATGTATTTGTTATCGATAAAAATATCGCATCCACGCCACCAATATTAGCAACATCTCCATCACAAGGGCAGAACAACTTCCAAAACGGCTTTTCATCATCTATTGCATCTGACGGCAAAGATGCTTTAGCTGAAACGAGATATTCTTTTGATTTTGAATTATATGCTATTTGGGGTGTCCCATCAAATTTGATATCTCCGGATGATGAACCAGAATACTCAACATCTTCACCATACACATAATAAACCCCAAGTTTTTCCAAAGCCTCTTTCATATCTTCATAAGACATATCACTATATAATACATCATCTACTTTTTTGTCTAAAGCTTCTTTTTCTGCTCCATAGACCTGTGGCACATCTTTGTATTGCTCATACACCTCTGTTAATCTTTCAGAATTCACCAACAATTTTCCACTTAATGAATCCTCCACATCACATAATTCACTACTTTCATTGTTTGGCTGATTTTCTGCATGCGTAATCTCATATTGATTCTTTGTAAAACCAATTCCACTACCCACTACTAATGCACCAGTAATTGCTACTGTTAGTGCTTTTGTTACGTTTAAGTATTTTTTCCTCATTTAATTAATTCCTTTCTTTTACTTCCATTTATTAAACTATATTGTAACATTTATAATTTTAAGTTATTAATATCTCATTTTCAACGTAATATATCGCACTAAAATTTCATCATAACCCATCGTGTTTTGATGGGTTATGCGCAAAATCATTATTTCACAGCATCAATTACACGTCTGCTATCGGCTGACACAGAAAAAATCACTATAAAATCTATGTCAGCCTTATTCTAATTCTTAGAGAGTTATTATATTACAATGATCGTCCTTTTTCTTTCAAATTGACTTCTTCTAAACCCTTTCCACTTTCATGCTGATTCACATTACTTTCCATATATTTTTCAAACTGATCCGCCCCATACTCGTATTTCTGTTCCGATACCATTGTCATCTCATTCTCATTTTGGGATATTTCTTTCTCTTGCACCTGTTCATACAGTTCATCCCACCGGCTCATCATCTTACTGAGTTGTACATCTCTTGACAGATTATCAAGTTTCTTGATTGCTCCTTCTATAAACGGAATCATATTCTGATATATTTTTTTCTGCCACACCCATGGCTTTTTCATTAAAGAAATGTCCCATTTAAAATAATCTTCACTGGAATAATCTTTTGATTCTCTGCCGGAAAGAATGCGAAAACTATTTATCAGTTGTTCATTTGCAGACCTAATTCCCTCTTCAAATCCCTCTATCCTCAAGAGTGTTTGATCCGTCTCAATCATTCCCTTGTCAAGATTCCCCCTCAAATTTTCAAGTCTTTCCCTTATTTCCAAAAACTCCGTCACCTTATTAAGCGCTCTTTTTCCTGTCTTTTTAAATTCGGTACATATTCCTGATGCCATCTCTCTCATATCTGAATGAATCTGGGAGATGTTATTTCTCATCTGTAATATCCTTTTTTCTGTACCGGTAATCGCATCCGCAAGCACGTTTCTGATATAGGTTGAACCTTTCTTTATTCGTAATTCAGATAGCTCCTTATTCATGTTGAACACTTCATATGCAAGACCATCAATTTTTTCCTCAAGTTTTTCTACATAAGAAGATAATGCGGCTAATTCCTCTGCCTGCCTTTCCCTGCTGTTCTGCTTTAGCAATTCCATCAGTTCGACAATAATCTGGTCCTTTGTCATCGTCACTTTCTTTTGTTCCATATTCTCACAATCCTTTCTTATAACTGAGACTGCATATGCTCTAACACATGCAGCCCCGATAACAAGCTATTCTTCCTTAACGAAAGGGAAGCTCCTCTGATGAATCCCTTACAAATCCTTCATTACCGGAACCTCGCATTTTTCCTGAGTTACTTATTTTTCTTCCTTCTTTCTTTGGTTCTGCGTGTTGCTTCGTCTTAGCTTCTTCATAAGCTCTTTTGATCTCACTATAGAGTTTTTCTCGAAAATCCTTTGTCACCGGATAACAGATATCCTGATAGATATCCTTTCCCTTCTCATCTTTCTGCTTTGTCTTGTAGGACGGCATCGCTACAAATACTTTTTCTTTTCCCTGCAGAATATTGACATTGTTGACGATAAAACAATCTTCAATATAAACTCTTGCGAGACCGCGAAGATTGCTTCCTTCTTTTTCGTAAGCAGCTACTGAAACAGAAAACTTTGGTGGTGTTATCACATCGGGATTCTTTTTAATATCTTCCGTTCCCTGTACCACTGCCTTTTCATATTCCTCAAGAATACCCTTAAAAAGCTCTTCCCTGAACTCGGCAGTGATCGGATTACAGATATCCTTGTAAACAATACTACCTTTCTCATCTTTTTCACTTGATTTGTATCTGGGCATCGACACAAACAACTGTCCTTTTTCCTTGTTTTCCACGATAGCGATATTGGTAATCTTAAACGAATCGCCAAATACCACCGTTGCAAATCCTTTCACATTTCCTTCTGCTTTCTTAACTTCTTTTACATTAATTGAATATTTCATACGCATACCTGACAGGTAAAAACAAGCATTGTTCTCCCTGCCTTATCCTTTCTGATTGCTGTTTTTTTGTTATTAAGTTTCTCTTCCTGCTAATCCGGCACGATGATCTCGCACCATATATTTTCTATTCTGTCTAATGACATTTTTTCCCGTCCCCAGTCATAAAGCGTTCCGATTATGCCATCCTGCTTATAACAGATCTGTTCCGCTTCCTGACCTGTGACCTCAATAATGACCGTGACAGCTTCATCCGGCATATACATATCTGCCTCATGGTCAAACACACATACAAGTCCCTTATGAACCTGTATCTTTAATTCCGGTATCAACAGATAGTAACCGCTGATCACAATCTGAAGCTCATCCTCCAGTTCCGCTATATCATCTGACACATCATCCAAATCCAGCTCCGCCAGTATCCTCTCGACCTCTTTTATTCTGCATTTTTTACGCATCCTCATCACCAGCTCCTTCCCTTAACGGTTCACATTTGCAGATATAGCGTTTACTGCCATGTTCGGCACAGGTTAAAAGTGTCAGCATCTCATCCT
>CACXFB010000109.1 GCA_902766825.1 uncultured Lachnospiraceae bacterium | reverse complement strand
GAGAGCAAGATATATGAATCCACAGACAGGAACATTTATCACTATGGATTCATACGCAGGAACTCTTGATAATCCTGTAAGCTTACACAAGTACCTGTATGCAAACGCTAACCCTGTAATGAACACAGACCCATCGGGATATTTCTCACTTGCAGAATGCAGTGTTGCACAGTCAATGAATAATATACTTAGTGCTACAAGGGCATATCTTGATATCAAGAGAATAATGTCATGGGTAAATATTGCATTAACCGCCTATGATGTAGGTGTTCAGATAAGAGCAGTGCTTTGTGGTGAGGCAAGTATATTAGATGTTGCAATGGCGTTAGCTAAGGGATTGGTTACGCAAGCATTAATTTCTTGTTTTGCGAAGGCACTTGTTGGTGAAGCGGCAACATACTTGTTAAAAGTATTCGGAGTTGTTTCTGACGTTGATGAACTAGTTGATGCAATAAAAGCCAAAGATCCTGAAAAAATAATAGTTGCTTCATTAAGAATTGCGGTTGATATATTTACGTTTAGCTGTCAGTGTTTTACTGAGGACACATTGGTTGAGACAACGGATGGAAGTAAAAAGATATCTGACGTTAAAGCCGGAGATGAAATATATGCTTACAACACTCAGACTGGTGAAAATGAAGCATGCATAGTAAAAGATGTATCGGTTACAAAAACAGATATTCTTGTGCATGTAAAACTTTCTGATGGTAGTGAAATAAAAACTACAATGTATCATCCGTTCTTTGTTGAAAATGGCAAAGACGAAGAATGGGTAGCTGCATCTAACCTTAAAAAAGGTGATAAACTTCATACAATTGATGAAAGAGAGTTGTTCGTTGAAGAAGTAATTGTTGAAAAGCTTTCTGAAGCGATAGAAGTATATAACCTTGAGATTGATGGATTACACACATATTATGCAGGTTGTGTGTTGGTGCATAATGAGTGTAAAGGTGTTGGGAAAAAAGATGGATCTAAAGAAAAGGTTTTGGAACAGCAAAAAACATATTCGTCTGCAAGAAACATTTTGTTGGATGAATTGGATAAAACAGGGGCATTTAAAAATGGTTCACAAAAATATATTGGAAGATTGGGAGCTAGTTATGGGTATGCTAAACAGATTGGAAGACAATCATTTGACGGTAAAGTAAGATGGAGGTTAGATTATGATGAGACATATGGAGTACATATTAATTTTGAAAATTTTCTAAATGGAAAAGGAGCAAAAGCTGAAAAAATTGTAATTCCTGTTGATATTTCATTAGATGAGTATAAAAAAATAATTGATTTATGGAATTAGCTAGCTATTATGAAAGGATATTAAAAGTGAATGATGATTTGAAAAAAAAATATGAGATATTAAAAGAATTATCTAGAACGAAAAATAAACATAATAAATGGAAAGAGAATCTTCTTTTTGTAGAGTTTATTGAAAAACTAGATTCATATGAGATGCTTTCTGAAATGGATAGTGAATTGATTTCTGAAAAACTTTCATATTCTGTATGTATTTCTGAAGGAGGACACGTTATATGGGATAAGTTGAAATGTAATAATCTAGTAATTAAATATGAAAAAATCAGTGGATGTATTGATGTGTCTAAACAATACTATGTTCTTTGGAATAATTTGGATTTGCCGATTATAAAGAGTAGACTGAAAAGTATAATAAATTATGTTGAAGATTTAGAAGCAGTTGATTTTGACTATTTATTAATTTCAGAGGATTTTGACATTATTATGGAGGCAAAAAAAAATGGATATGTTAGAATCGGGTTTATTAACATATAATATAAGTTATTCCACAGAATTAGGATGTATGGTTTAATTATTTGTTTTATTTGAACTCCAGTAGAATTTTATTTCGTTAATGATTTTTTACAGGATCAATTTAGTTGTTTGTAACAATTAATTTGGTCCTGTTTTTTGTTTTATAGTTTATAACAAAAGCTTATACTTACAGCTCGCAGAACAAACTTTTAACAGCAACAATAAGCGAAGGAAATAATGTAACCATTGAAAGTTATGAATATGACTTTGAAGGTAACAGAATATCTAAGCAGACAGGTGAAGAGGACAAGGTATATTATCTT
>CACXFB010000108.1 GCA_902766825.1 uncultured Lachnospiraceae bacterium | reverse complement strand
GCTTAAAACAAAATGTGATGATAACGGTATTGAACTTAGAATTGTAGGCAGATGGTATCCTTCTTCTAAACTGTGTCATTGTTGTGGTTCTATCAAAAAAGACTTAAAACTTTCAGATAGAATTTATAAATGTGACTGTGGTTATACAGAAAATAGAGATTTCAATGCAAGTCTAAATCTAAGAGATGCTTTAACTTACGAAGTAGCATAATCAAGCAATCGTAAGTATGTACCGAAGGCTATTTCGGGAATTTACGACTGTGGAGTGTACAAGAACTTGTGAGTAGCGTATTGTTTACAATCGCAAAAACATACACGATGAAACAGTAAGTAATGTTCGTGAGAACTTACAATATCTCGATGTGAGTATATTTACACACATTTTGAGTGGCAGAGTGTGTGATTAGTACGAATGATAAGACGTCTATTGCAGATGCAGTAGAAAAGAGTGGTATGGAGGAGAGTTTTTACAAAAAGATGCACCTCATAGCGTTGCTTTTAATTATCAAACAGTGTTGCATTAAGAAAAGTTGATATGGCTGCGTTATGAAATGCATCTTTTTTGTTGTTTTGTTCATTAAAAATTATTAGATTGCTGCAAGAAAATCGTCTACTACATCTCTTGCGTGAATTGGTGATACCTGCAGGCGATTCATTGTGTCGACAAGTTGTTCGAGTCGTGCTTTGTCTGTTGTGATGTCGTTGATAATAAGGTTGCTTTCTGTTTCGTGAATTCCGTATCCGATGTAATTAATATTGTCATCACTTGTATAGTTAATATGTATTAAGTTGTACATACAATAGTGTTCCTTTCGTATTGCGATATATATGCAACAATTAGGATTATACAAAAAATGTGAAATAAATTCAAGTATTTATTTGAAAAAATTTGAAATAAATGAGAAATATTTAAAAAACAAATATTTTTACTCTGCGTCACGTTTTTTCAAAAACTCAAAATCCATGTAGATATCAGTTTTTCTTCCGAACATTTCGACTTCGACAACGGCGCGTCTTTTGTGTTTGTCGATACGTTTAATCTGGCCTGAGAACATGGAGAGGTCGCCGCCGATATATTCGATTTCATCGCCTTCGTTTAGATCAATGGTTGATATTCGTACGGTATGGTCAGGACGTCCGGAGCTCAGATTGAGAATGAATTGTATCTCTTCGCGTTTGAGTGGGACAAATCCGTAATCGCCGTTGTCTAAAAGCTTCGTAAATGATGGGATGTCTTTTAATCTGTAAAAGACATTTACTGGATTATCTGATACGAGAAATATATACCCTTTGAATAGGCTCTCGATTACTGTCTTCCATTTGCCGTAGAGCTTTCTTTTTGTTTCTCTTTTTACCACGAAGCATTCTATGACGTCGGTACCGTTAAAATACGAATTAAGCCATGTTACCATGTTGTCTTCTTTGCCGGTCTCTACCTGAAGAACGTACCACTTGTTACCGTTATCATCTTCGTCGAGATATTTTTCTATAGAAATATTTAGGTCGAGATTATTGGCTGTGGTATTGTCGCCTGCAGACAGGGTATCTTCTTTTTTTCTAAGATTTTTATATGCAAGATTGTATGCGTCATCAGTGAATTTTGCCATCGTTATCTCCAATCAATTATATATACTGTTGTTCACTATGCTATATGTCAAGAAAAGTATATCAAAGGATTATAAATTGTGCAATTATTGAGGGAGGAGTTTCCTTGGTTGTAGGGGCTAAAATGGATGAATTTCCATGTGTTTTAGCGTTGAAAAAGTGCACTTCTTGTTTTATAATTAACGTGTTTAACAATACGACGTTTTAGGAGATACGGTGATGGGGATAAAGAATGAATTCCAAGCGGATGATATAGATAATGTAACTGTCGGTTCAGGTGCTGTTGATGGTGAGGTTAACGGGCATACAGATGAAGGACAGACGGGTATAAAGAAAAGAAAGAGTTTTATTAAGCACTGGAAATTAATCGCCATATATATGATTATTTACGATACACTTGTGATTAATGGAGCATATTTCTTTGGTTTATGGATGAGGTTTGATTTTAGATTCAGTCAGATTCCTGATGATTATCTGGAAGCGTTTTATAGGTTTATTCCTATATATACCTTGTTTACTCTTGTTGCGTTTTTTGCCCTTAAGCTTTACAACAGTATCTGGAGATTTATCAGTATTAATGAGCTTAACAGGATAATTGTTGCGTCGGCTGTTACGACAGTTTTCCATGTGGCTGGAATAACGGTACTATACAAGAGAATGCCGGCATCTTATTATGTTGTGGGTGCAATTCTTCAGTTTATGTTTGTGCTTGGAATCAGGTTTTCATACAGGTTCTATCTTGCGCAGGCAAGAAGAAGGGCATCAGGTCATGTTACCAATAATGTCATGGTTATTGGTGCGGGTGCTGCCGGACAGGTAATGCTCAGGGAACTTATCAATTCGCGTGAGGGCAAATACCGTCCTAAGTGCATTATTGATGATAACTCTAACAAGTGGGGAAGATTTGTTGAGGGAATTCCTGTTGTTGGTGGCAGGGATGACATATTAGAGAGTGTTAAAAAGTATAAGATTGATTCTATATTTTTTGTTATACCAAGTGCGAGTGTTGAGCAAAAAAGAGACATTCTGAACATTTGCAAGGAGACAGACTGCGAGCTTAAGCAGCTTCCGGGAATATATCAGCTTGTTAACGGCGAGGTCGGTGTCAGCAAGATGAGAAATGTTGCTGTTGAGGATTTGCTTGGAAGAGATTCCATCAAGGTTAACATGGATGAGATTTTCTCGCAGCTTCGTGGCAAGACTATTCTTGTAACCGGTGGCGGCGGCTCTATCGGAAGCGAGCTTTGCAGACAGATTGCACAGCACAGTCCGAGAATGCTTATTATTTTCGATATTTATGAGAATAATGCATATGATATTCAGCTTGAGCTTAGAAGAAATTATCCTGAGCTTAGACTTGAGACTCTTATCGGTTCGGTAAGAGACAGCAGAAAGATATTTCAGGTGTTTGAGAGATATAAGCCGGATGTTGTTTTCCATGCGGCAGCGCATAAGCATGTGCCTCTTATGGAGGACAGCCCTTGCGAGGCGATTAAGAATAATGCGATAGGAACATACAAGACTGCGTATGCGGCACTTGCCCACGGATGTCACAGATTTGTTCTTATCAGTACGGATAAGGCGGTTAATCCGACTAATATAATGGGAGCGTCAAAGAGACTTTGCGAGATGATTATCCAGGCTTTTGATGCAAAGGTTAAGGCGCATAAAGCTGATGAGATTCCACAGCTTTTTACACACAGCTTAAGCTGCGTATCAGGTTCGGAAGTTAAGAACAACCTTAAGAATGCAAAGACAGAGTTTGTTGCTGTAAGATTTGGTAATGTTCTTGGAAGTAACGGTTCGGTTATTCCACTTTTCAAGCGCCAGATTGAAAAGGGCGGTCCGGTTACTGTAACACATCCCGACATCATCAGATACTTTATGACAATCCCTGAGGCGGTAAGTCTTGTGCTTCAGGCCGGAGCTTATGCGGGTGGCGGCGAGATTTTCGTCCTTGATATGGGTGAGCCGGTTAAGATTGATACTCTTGCACGTAACCTTATCAAGTTATCTGGATACAAGCCGGATATCGACATAAAGGTTGAATACACAGGACTTCGTCCGGGTGAGAAGCTCTATGAGGAGAAGCTCATGGCGGAGGAAGGTCTTAAAAAGACGGAGAATGATCTTATTCACATCGGTTGTCCGATTCCTTTTGATATAGAGGAATTCCTCGATAAGCTTGATGAGCTTATGGAAGCGGCGTATAAGAATAAGGATAATATAAGAGATATGGTTGAGGAGATAGTAAGCACATATCATCCGGCGTGAGGATG
>CACXFB010000107.1 GCA_902766825.1 uncultured Lachnospiraceae bacterium | reverse complement strand
AGATACCACGCTGGCTAACATCAGGGAGTTCTTCAGTTCTGACAGATGTTCCAATGAAGTATGCTACAAGTGCGGAAAGATAGCTGAATGCAGGCAGCTGCACGACCAAAAGTGCTTCTGACATTTGGCTTCGAATTGACCTTGCTTCTTCAAAACTTAATGTCTATGTAACTTAATAATAATATTACACAGTGACTTAATATGCTTATATATTTATATTAAAAGGTGTTGTTTGGAGAAGAACAAATGAACGATTCAAAAAAGGCTATAGTTATAGGCGGAAGTAATGGTATTGGTCTTGCTATAGTTCTTAAGCTTGTTTCAGATGGATACTTTGTTGAGATCCTTGACAAGAATGAACCTGATGAGGGTCTGATTCCCTCTAATTTGTATGAATATAAGTTTTGCAATCTCCTAGATCTTGATGACGATTATATTGCCTCGTTGGCAACTGATAATGCTATTAAAGTGTTAATGATTACAGCAGGATTCGGTCGAATATGTGATTTTGAGTATATACATACGTCTGAGATTAGGAACATGATGACAGTAAATGCTACATCAACGTTAACTATCCTTCGTATTTTCTATGACAGAATAAAGAATTCTGACAAATTCTATTGTGGTGTTATGTGCTCAATTGCTGGATTATTATCTTCTCCGGCTGCTACTGTATATTCCGCATCCAAGGCAGCTGTCTGCAGATTTATTGAAAGCATTAATATTGAATTAGAGGCATCGGGTTCTACTAATCGTATTTTGAACGTTTCACCGGCTACTTTTAAAGGTTCCAGATTCTATGGTGGAACTAACCAACTTGATTTACTTGAACCTCTTGCATCAAATATCGTATCCAAGCTTTTTGATTCCTCTGAACTATATATTCCACAGTATGAGGAAACTTTTAAGGCTATTATTGAGTGTTATCAGACAAATCCTCATGAGTACGGCTTACACAGTTATCAGTACAAGAAGGATTCCGGCAGGCTCGACAATGAGCAAAGAGTCAAAATAGGATATATGTCCGGTACTTTTGACCTTTTCCATGTAGGACACCTCAACATCCTTCGAAGAGCAAAGGCAGAATGTGATTATCTCATTGTTGGCGTTCATGAGAGTGGTGCTTGGAAGGGTAAAGAGACTTATATACCTTTTGAAGAACGTTGTGAGATTGTTGCCAGCTGCAGATATGTTGATAAAGTAGTCAAATCCTGCCCTGAAGATTCTGATGCCTGGAGGCTTTATCATTATAATAAGCTTTTTGTAGGTTCAGATTATAAGGGAACAGAACGTTTTATCAGGTATGAGGAGTATTTTAAAGATAAAAAGGTTGATATCGTATATTTCCCTTATACTAAGAACACGAGCAGCACTCAGATTCGTAATGCACTCAGCTTAAAGACAAAAGATTTAGATACAAAATGATGGATGTTTATATTTTCTAGATGAGACAAAAGCTTATTTATGTACTAAAACATTATCTTATTTTACAAAAGCTCTATCGAGTGATAATGAGTTTTGTTTTTCGATTAATTGGATTATTCATTAAAACGGATGATAATCTTGTGTTGTTTGTGTCTTTCATGGGCATGGGCTTTAATGATAGTCCTAAAAATATTTATGACTATATGAAGTCTCATGCTGAATATAGCAAATATCACTGTGTTTGGGCATTCGAGCATCAGAAACGTTATCCTGATCTTGAGTCGGTTAAAATAGACTCCTTTAAATATTTCAGAACAGCACTTAGGGCAAAATACTGGATATCTAATACAAATATCGAACGTGGTCTTAAATTCAAAAAGAAGAATCAGATATATCTTAATACTTGGCACGGTGTTGCATTGAAGCATATCGGTAATGATTGTCCCGGCAGAAAAGATTATAATTTTGACTCTGTAGATTATCTGGTAGTTTCCGGTGATCATGATGAGAAAGTGTGGAAGAGTGCTTTTAACGCGGATGAGAATACATTTCTTCGTTGTGGTATGCCCAGAAATGAAGAATTATGGCTTGCCAATGAAGATAGAAGGAAGGAACTAAGGTCTAAACTTGGATTGCCGCTTGAAAAGAAAATCATACTCTACGCTCCGACTTGGAGAGATAGTACAGACGGCGGCAAGAATTATGAGATCAAACCTCCGATTAATTTTGATATATGGAATAAAGAACTTGGTTCCGACTATATTGTTTTATTCCGTGCGCATCACCAGACTACAAAAATAATTGGAGTTAAGTTTGATGAATTTGTAAGGGATTTTTCTGATTATCCGGCCGTTAACGACCTTATGATAGCGGCTGATATTCTTATTACTGACTACAGTGCAATTGCATTTGATTTCTCTGTTCTTTGCAAACCAATATTCATTTATGCATATGACTATGATACTTATCTTGCAAATCGCGGTACTTATTTTGATATTGATGATTACTATCCAAACAAGAGCTGCAGGTCCGAAGAAGAGCTGTTAAACAGGATTCTTAATTGCGATATTAAAATAGAAAGCAATAATACAAGTGCTTTCAGGGACAAATTTATTAAGTACGGAATCGGTGCAACTAAAGCTTGTGTAGAAGCATGCTTTGGAGGTAATAACTAATGAAGGTTTTATTTGCATCGGTGACTGACAGTGGAATCTTAAGAGTTCGTTCCGAACTAATTAAAACTTTGCTCGAGCAAGGTCATTCTGTTATTGTTGCTGCACCGCTTGTTAAAGACTATAAAAAGCTTGAAGCGATGGGCTGT
>CACXFB010000106.1 GCA_902766825.1 uncultured Lachnospiraceae bacterium | reverse complement strand
TCCATAAACGATAGAAGACGGTGGATCCCCTGGTAGGGAATTACATCTATGATATCCTGGTGGTAACTTTAATTTCATTTTCTAATTGCAGAAGGACCAAATCCATATCCAATACTTTTTATTATGAAATGCAAAGTTAAACACATATTCCCGTAAATGGACAAATACAGATAAACTTGGACACACTTGGATAAGGTAGTTTATCTGATAGTTTGCAAAAGAACATGTTAAATGCAATACCGTCTGCAAAAAGAAATCCAACCATTTAGGTTGGATATTTCACTTTATAAAGAACTGCCATACCTCTTAGAGAGGTAGATTAGACCTTAACTTTTATTATCGTCAAAGATTCGCTTGATTAGCGTTTTTATCTATTTATGCAAATATTTCAACCTAGTTAGTATGAATAAGCTAGTTATTCAATGGAATGCTTTTATGGAACGGATTTCATTCCATTGATGATAGCCATATTTCAGGGAAGTTTATTATCTTCCCCTTTTTCTTCACTCTTTCGTTTATCGTAAATGTCCATTAAGAAATACTTCATTAGTATATTAAAATATGGCTCTCTCGAACTTTCATTCATCGCTCCATACCTATAGCATGCCCCAGGTATGCTCTCCGAATCAGATCTACATCTATAATACCATCTTAAGCCTTTCTCATCGTCCTCCAATGAAATAGATAATAAAGTATTAATAGTTTCAATGGTTTCATTGTTTGGCTTAAATCCATGTTCATAGCCAAAAATATAGGTCGTTTCTGTCCAAGCATAATCGTCTCTACCTACTCTTGACTGCCCGTCTTCAAATACACCTACACGCATTTCATACACAAAGTTAAGAAGAAACTCTTCTTCAGGTGAAAAATTACAAATGTCAATTCTTCTATTCCTGTTTTCCACCTTGTATTTAAATCCCAATTGTGCTTTTT
Organism: uncultured Lachnospiraceae bacterium; assembly: GCA_902766825.1. Lineage (GTDB taxonomy): Bacteria > Bacillota > Clostridia > Lachnospirales > Lachnospiraceae > CACXFB01. The sequence goes on along the minus strand of CACXFB010000106.1, from coordinate 1,546 downwards.
CATTGTCGTAACAGGTAAATATCTTATAATAAAGGTGTTTGATTAGTTCTCTTTTCACTGTTATAGCATCATATTTAAAATAAGCAGGAATATTCCAGCTATAAAGGATACTATCTAAACTCATCTCACAATTAAAATGGATAGGGATTCCTATAAGGCTTTCTATATAAGAATTGGCAGGATAGTCTTTAATGGCATGTGAGGTGATTCTATATATATGATCATCTTTTTCATACACATGTTTCCTTGGCTTTTCTTCCTCTACTTCAAGAGTATACACGAGATGAAGGATATCTTCTATTTTTATAATAGGTTCATCCCAATAAAAATGGAATTCCCTATATTCATTATCTTCTACTACTCTTTTTAGTTCTACAAAGAATAAGTCAAAATAATTGTAATTAATGTTTTGGGGGCCAATCCCACTATTTAACACCTTATTAATGCCTGGTATAACTTTTTCAAATAGAACAGAAAAGGTCCTGCAAAATTCTTTTGACATACCACCATTCCCACTTTTTTCGATCTTGTCAACTCCACGGAATATATGACGAGCTACTTGCGATTGTGTTTCTTTTCCTTGGATATCCAGTGCCTCGACTTCTATATCATAATAAAAGAATTTGAATAGTTTTGTTTGCCACCGATTTTTCTTAAAGGGTGTTGTCGAAATAGAGACTTTATTAACACGTACGTTCTCTATAACAATGCTTTTTTCTAAGAAAGAATCATTATTAAAATCATGGTAGCCAATATTACAAGAATATGTGTTATTTGCGACACTAATTATTACTGCAGGTAAGAGCTTACCTTGAAAACTCTCATTAGCTTCTTCCAATGAGATATTATGTACTTTGTTATTTTCTATCACTATCATATTTGAACTAATAATGAATTTGTCAATTTATATTCATTCAAAGCAGAGTGCAATTCAGCAGAATAAATCCACATGCAATGTTTGTCTTGACAGTTTTGTTTTTCCCGTTTTTTCATCATATTATTTGAAGGGAAAGTCATGAGTTTAACCAGGAGCAGGAATTGATCTTCCTATAATTCTGACTCTAGGATTGGAGAATGGCGGTGGAAATATGGAAGGTTGAGGAGCAATATTTCGTCCTCTTATGCTGTTCTTTTCCACAAGAACGAGTTTGATTCTATTAAGGTCCTTCATGTCAAAAGAGATTGTGATTCCAACGTAAATATATTATATTTTATTCATAATTCCAAGGTTTTGTCTGTTTTTTTAAAGAAATATAATTTAAATACACTGAGGAAATGGGACAGTTTTACGCTTTCTCCTTTACAAAAAAGTTGCTTGTTTCGAGGAAATAAGCCCCTCGTTTTTTGCCTTAAGATTCATCTTCCGAATCATTCATGTTCGTATCTTCGCAACATTGGCTAAATATGCAAACATATGTATCAAGACGATTCCCAATATAAATGTGATGATGAACTCACGACGGTTGATACGTCCTTTCCAGGTAAACAGTCTTTTAAACATACTCTTTTCCTTTATAATTCTGGTCCATAATACTCATACAAGATA
>CACXFB010000105.1 GCA_902766825.1 uncultured Lachnospiraceae bacterium | reverse complement strand
TGGTAAAATAATTCTATAGCTTTAAGGAGGAATTAAAGTGAGGAAGAAGCTAAGTGTGATATCGGCTTTTTTAATATTTTCCGTGTCTTTATCAGGTTGTTCCAAGACGGATAAGTATTCAGAGGCTAACTATGATGTTATTGCCTCCTACATTGCTCATGCCGTCATTAAGAATGATAAAAATATGGCATATAAGCTTATAGATATGGAACTTCCGGTAAAAGAAGAGGAAACGCTAATACCAGAGCCAACCTCAATACCCGAGGAATCCTCTGATCCGGTTAAGGAACCTGATGAGAGCGAAGTTCCCCCTGAGAAACCAGAGGTTAAACTTGGAACTGTATTAGGTGCGGATAATTCGTTTGACATTGATTATGTCGGATATGATGTGAAAGATGATCTTGGTTCGTCGGATTATTTTTCATTGTCACCGGATGAAGGCAAAAAATTCGGAGTTGTGACTTTCAAGATTACCAATAACTCCGATACAGACAAGAATATTTCACTGCTTCCTGACGGAATCAGGTATATCCTTAAATGTGACGGAGAAGAGATAAGATCGTTATCTACGGTTCTTGATAATGATATTCATTATTTTGAAGGTCAGATAGCGGCACATAAGAGCAAAAATGTAATTCTGATATTTCAGATTACTGACGGCACAAAGAGTCTGGAGATAAATATTACCTCAGGTGCCGGAACATACAGTCACACAATACAATAACAATAAAGTTAAGAGCTTTAGAAGAGGAGAAAACAATGAGTTATATTGAAAAAAAGAGAACATTATTATTTGGATTACCATGGTGCTTTACAACTTACACCATCACAGATGAGAAGTTGTCCATCAAATCAGGTTTCTTAAGCATAACTGAAGACGATGCGTATATGTATAAGATTCAGGATGTAAGACTTAAAAAGAGTCTGTTAGAGAGAATCTTTGGTATATCAACAGTTATATGTTTTACAGGAGATACAACTCATCCGGAGCTCAAACTTGAGCATATAAAGCATGGTGAAGAGATAAAGAATTATCTTATGGATGCTTCTGAAGAAGCAAGAAGAAAGAGAAGAACTTTGCATACTATGGATATCGCAGGTGGTTTATCTGATTTGGGAGATGTTGACGATCTGGATTAATCTGCTTTAGGGCATAGGTGCTTATATATAATGGAGGTGGACAGATGGCAAGCGAGATATTATTGGAATTGGGGACTAACGAGCTTGAGATGCTGGAATTTAAAATTGCAGGTAACAGCTATGGTATTAATGTGGCTAAGATTAAAGAGATTCTGCCATATACAAAACCGACACCTGTACCTAATGCGCATCCTTGCATAGAAGGTATTTTTATGCCAAGAGACAAAGTAATAACAAGTGTTGATTTGGCGAAATGTATTAACATGCCACCATCCGGCAATGAAAAAGGTGATATGATTATTGTGACCAGATTTAATAATCTCACAATAGGTTTTCACGTACATGAGATAGATGGTATTCACAGGGTTACATGGGAAGATATCATACGACCGGATGAGACGCTGACCAATGATGCATCAATTGCAACAGGAATAATAAGAATCGACGGTAAACTTATAATAATTCTTGATTTCGAAAAGATAATTTTTGATATCAGTCCTTCTACCGGTCTTAAGAAAGAAGACATTAAAAAAGGAGGAAAGACAACAAGAGATAAGTGTCGCATACTTATGGCGGAAGATTCACATCTTCTGCTTGCTCAGATGCACGACTGCTTAACGGAAGCAGGATACGTTAATATTATCAGTAAGAGTAACGGACTTGAAGCATGGGAATATCTCCTTGATCTTAAAAAGAAAGGCCGCATAGATGATGTGGATTTGATTATTACGGACATAGAGATGCCGAGGATGGATGGTCACAGACTTACCAAACTTATTAAGAGTGATGATGAGCTGCATAATCTGCCGGTAGTAATTTTCTCATCACTCGTTACGGAAGAGATGATAAGGAAGGGTGAGTCACTAGGTGCAGATGCCCAGTTATCTAAACCTGAGATTGGTAAACTTGTTGAAACTCTAGATAGATTAACAGGTAATCTTGGTTAAAGTTTTTAATATAAATTATTTGCAATTTGTTGCAATATAGTATAATATAATGGGTGTTTAGGATAAATGATAACACTAAAATTATTAACTTATGGACAATTCGGAGGTAGTAAGATGGCTACAAAAGCAACAACAAAGACAGAAGAGAAGAAGACTACAGCTGCTACTGCTACAAAGACTGCTGCTGAAGTTAAGACAGCTGCTAAGGCTGACGTTAAGAAAGTTGAAGAGACGGTAAAGGCTGCTGCACCTAAGAAGGAAGAAGCTCCTAAGAAGACAGAGGAAGCTAAGGCTCCTGCTAAGAAGACAGCCGCTAAGGCAACTGCAACAAAGAAGACAGCTGCAAAAGCTACAACTAAGACAACAGCTAAGAAGGCTCCTGCTAAGAAGACAGCTACAGCTAAGACAACAACTAAGAAAGCTGCAACTTCTAAGTCAAGCTCAAGCCTTACAGTACAGTTTGCTGGTAAGGATATTGATACAGCACAGCTTCAGAAAGAGATTGTTGAGAAGTATGTTGAGCAGACAGGCAACAAGACTTCTGCAATCAAGGATCTTAAGATATATATCAAGCCGGCTGATAACCGCGCATACTATGTTGTTAACCCTGGCGAGGGTGAGTATGTAAGCAGCGTAGAATTATAAAATTTTTATATTGCATACAGTTAATTAATGCGGAAGCTTAGTTCTTCCGCATTTTTATTATGTTAAAGTAAGTATAATATTGATTTTGGAGAGGACAATGAATAAATATACTAAAAAGGATTATACCGCGAACATTATTCTTGTCGCTGTGTATTTAGTTATAATTGCCGTGATAACAAGAGGCACTTTTTTATTTGGATCAAGTAAAGACTGGGTGACACAGCATACTGCATTTGCCGGGTATTTCAGAATGATGTATTTTGAAAATAATGATTTCTTCCCTCAGTTTGCCCTTAATATCGGAGCAGGTGAAAATATTTTTTATTACTCTTATTATGGACTTTTTAGTCCCCTCGTTGTAGTGTCTTATTTGTTTAAGAGTGTACCTATGACGACATTTATGAGTGTCTCTATGATAGTCACAGTAATTGCATCTGTTCTCTTTTTTTACAGATGGTTAAAGAGGCGTTACTCTACACAGATTTGTATTATAGGAGCACTTATATTTGAACTTGCACCTGCAATTACATTTCATTCGCACCGACACATTATGTTTATAAGTTACATGCCGTTTATGATACTAGCTTTGTTTGGGGTTGAAAGATTCTTTAAAAAGAAAAGGCCGGCACTCCTTGTTATCAGTGTTTTTATGATGATAATGTCAAGTTATTATTTTAGCGTGTCTGCCATTTTGTGGCTTACTTTATATGCTATAGCATACAGAATTGATACTGATAAAGGGGAGGGTGCCCTTGCATTTATAAAGGACGGGATAAAGTATGCGACAGCTATAATTACCGGCTGTATGATGAGCGGAATTTTGCTTGTTCCAACATTATTTGTTCTTTTGAACGGAAGGCAGGAATCTAACGGCAACGTACAATTAATACAGATGCTTTTACCTAATTTCAATAGAAGCATTATGTTTTATGACCATTATTCCCTTGGAATGACCGCAATTTTTATGGTCGCAGTTATTTTTAATATAATGTATAAGGATAAGGGGAAAAAGTTTTTGGCTATATGTATGGCACTGCTTTTGTATTTTGGAATATTTACATATGCATTGAACGGATTTATGTATCTTAACGGTAAAATATTTATTCCGATGATACCGATAGCAGTTGAGCTTATCGCTGTATTTTTTGATGAAATAACAAAAAAAGAAGTAGATATAAAAAAGTTTTTTGTGGCTGTACTGATTGGACATATACCGGCACTTTATTCAAAAGATTTAGTCATTATTGCTTATGCATTTGATCTTGTAATAATGCTGCTTCTTATTTATCACACGGTAAGAAAAAAGAATATAAAAGTTCTTGCGTATGTAACGTGTTTTATAATGCTATGCATATGCATGGGATTTAATCTTTCAGATAAGCTTGTGAAAAAGGATTCATTTTATATAAGCGAAGATAAAAATCTTAGAGAAGCAGCAGAGGAAATAATTGAGGAGAATATGAATTATTACAGGGCTTCCTGCAATATTCACAATGCTGTTAATACGGTTTATGTGCCTGACCAGTTGATGACAGGAAACTATTCATCTGCGTTTAATGTGGGCTTTGGGCAGTTTGTAAAAAATGAAATCTGCAGTGAGGATTCTTACAGAAACTCTCTTATAACTTCGGTGACAGAAAATCCTGTATACAACATGTATATCGGAAACCGGTATATATTTGGACGGGAATGTGATATGAAAGGTTATACAGAAAGTGATATTGACAAATATGTGGATTTAGGAAACGTAAAAGTATATGAGAATGAGGATGCAATGCCAATCGGCTATGCAACCGACAAGTATTTATCACTTGATAATTATAAAGAACTGACTTATCCATACAATGTGATGGCTCTTTGCAAATATGCAGTTTTGGAGAGCCCTGAGGTAACAAAGAGTGTAGCGGATGTTATTCATGAGTCGAATATTTGCAAATGGGAGTACGGAAGTATAGATAATTGTGACACAGATGGTTTTCTTGTGCCGGATGGAACCGGAATGTATGATATCGATATTGATGAAAGTGAAACAATCATTATACCGGTAGATAAAAAACTTGCTGATAAAGTATTTTTTATAAAAACAAAGGTTGTTAATGACCAGCACAGTACTGCTTTAATTGAAAGCGATGAGATGGATGTCGTAATAGACATTAACGGAGTTACGAACAAATTATCAGATCCTGACTGGCGTTATAACAATGGTAATTATTCGTTTGAATACACAATTTCGTCAAATGATCTGACAGATAAGCTGGTTGTTGAATTCGGACCGGGTAAGTACAAGGTATCTGATTTTGAGATATATTATACTGACTATAAGGAACTTGTTAATAACAAAAATATTGATGAGCTTGATATTGTTACGATTAACAGTGGTGATAACGTGCTCGAAGGATTTATTGACTGCGATAAAGAAAAAGTACTTGTTCTTACTATTCCTTATGATGAGGGCATGAGTATACTTGTAGATGATAAAGAGGCAGAGATTATGACTGTCGATACAGCATTTAGCGCAGTAAAGGTAGAAGAAGGATGTCATAATATAAAAGTTAAGTTTGAAGCCCCGGGATTTAAGATAGGTGTTGTTGTTTCGGTTGTTGGGATAATATTATTTGTACTGATTGTATGCATCAGTTTTTTAGTTAGCAGGAAGTATATAAATGTTAAACAATCATAAAAAAAGTTTACATTTGCCCTGACTTATTGTAAACTTATTTAGATTGGAGAAATGAGGCGCAATATGAAGTTCAAATATAGGAAAACGATGCTCATCGGGTGTTTTGCTATGATGTTTATCGGAATGATAACCATGACTGTCGGTAAATCAGGTAACAGTGATACTGATGAGAAGTTTAAAAAAGAATTAAACAGAGCAAAGACTCAGGAGTTGCAAAAGGATGAATATCCTAAGATTAACGACCTTATTGAAAAATATCTTAAGGCTGAAGTTAACGGCGATCTTGATGAGCTTTCACTCTATGTTAATGACATAGACAAATACAGTTACGGCGAGCTTAACAAAAAACTTGCATATGTTGAGTATTTTGATAACGTAAGCTGTTATACCATAGACGGTTACGAAGAAGATTCTTATGTTGTGTATGTTTACAGAGAGTATAAGCTTAAGAATATCGATACACTTATTCCAAGTGTTGTTCTTAATTATGTCTGCAAGAATTCTTCCGGAGAATATGTGGTATATACAGGAGAAGTATCAAAGGAGACTAACGATTTTATAAGTGCAACGGAAGAGAATCCTTCGGTTCTTGACCTTATTGATATGGTTAACAGTAAGATTGAGAGCATTAAGAAGAAGGACGACGATGTCAAAGATCTTATGGAGCAGTTAGATCTTGTTGTTGTTAATGTTGAGAGCGGGGATTATGAGACCCCTCAAAATGCCAAGAAAAATGAATAAACACAGGAGCGTCTGAATGGAGAAAAGAGTTTTGGACACTTCTAACCAGGATGCCGGCATCAGACTTAATAAATTTTTAAGCGATGCCGGTTTGTGTTCACGCAGGGAAGCAGACAGACTGGTTAAGGAGCAAAGAGTCCGCATAAATGATGTAGTGGCAGTTATGGGGCAAAGAGTATTTGAAGGTGATAAGGTAAGTGTTGATGGCAGGGAAGTAGGCAATACGGATACAAAGTTAGAACTTATTGCATTTAACAAGCCAAGGGGAATAGAATGTACAACAAGCAAATCAGTTAAGAATAATATTGTAGATTATATCGATTATCCGGTAAGAATTTATCCGATAGGAAGACTTGATAAAGATTCGCAGGGCTTAATATTGTTAACTAATGATGGAAGCCTTGTAAATGAGATTTTGCGTGGCAGATACGATCACGAAAAGGAATATGAAGTGATAGTGGACAAGCCTGTGACTGATGAATTTATAAGAAATATGAGCGGACCGGTTCATATTCTTGATACCGTAACAAAACCAAGTAAGGTAAGAAAGATTTCAAAGTGCAAATTTAATATTATAATTACTCAGGGGCTTAACAGGCAGATACGAAGAATGTGCGAAGTATTTGGATTTAAAGTAAGAGATTTGAAGAGAATAAGAATCATGAATATAGAACTTGGTTCACTCCCAACAGGTCAATACCGAAGTGTGACAAAGGAAGAGTATACAAAGCTTCTTAGTATGTTAAAAGGAAAATAATAATATATAGGACGGAGAGAAAATGATGGATGAAAAAAGAATAAAAGAGCTTGTTGAAATATTAAATGAAGCATCAAGGGCATATTATCAGGAAGCAAAAGAGATAATGCCTAATATTGAATATGACAGATTGTATGACGAACTTGTGGAGCTTGAAGAAAAGACAGGAATTATTCTTTCAAAAAGTCCTACGCAGAAAGTCGGATATGATATCGTAAGTGAGCTTCCAAAGGAGAGACATCCAAGCCGTATGTTATCACTTGATAAGACAAAGGAAGTTGCCGCACTTGCAGATTTCTTAGGGAATAATGAAGGATATCTTTCATGGAAACTAGACGGACTTACAATTGTGTTGACATACAATAACGGAGTGCTTAGCAAAGCTGTTACACGAGGTAACGGTGAAGTAGGAGAAGTAGTTACCGGTAATGCAAAGGTATTTGAAAATGTTCCTTTAAGTATACCTTACAAAGGTGAGCTTGTCATAAGAGGAGAGGCTGTAATCAGCTATTCGGATTTTGAGAAGATTAACGAAGAAATTGAGGATGATGATGCAAAATACAAGAATCCAAGAAACCTGTGCAGTGGTTCGGTAAGACAGTTAAACAGTGAGATTACAGCAAAGCGTAATGTAAGATTTGTAGCATTCTCATTTGTAAGCGCAAGCGGTGATGAGAGCAATATACCTGATACGGATTCTAAGAACGATAGAATGCAGTGGTTAAAAAGACTTGGATTTGAGATTGTTGAAAGCATAAAAGTAACATATGATTCATTGGAAACGGCGGTAGGAGAATTTGCAGAAAAGATTAAGAACAATGATTATCCATCTGACGGACTTGTGCTTGCAATTGACAGTATAAGTATAAGCAGAAGTCTTGGCGCAACAGCAAAATTTCCAAGAGATGCCATGGCTTTTAAATGGAAGGACGAGCAGGCAAAGACTGTACTTAAGGAGATTGAATGGAACGCTTCAAGAACAGGACTTATTAATCCTGTAGCTGTATTTGAACCGGTAGAGCTTGAAGGAACAATTGTTGCAAGAGCAAGTGTCCATAACCTTAGTATTGTTGAGGAACTTGGTTTGACTCCCGGTGATGAGATACTTGTATATAAAGCAAACATGATTATTCCTCAGATATCCGAGAACCTGACACATACAGGTAACATCACTTACCCGGACAAATGTCCGGTCTGCGGTCAGACAACAGAAGTAAAGAATGACAACGGGGTAAAGACTCTTCACTGTCCTAACAAAGATTGCATGGCTAAAAAAATCAAATCCCTTACCCTTTTTGTATCAAGAGATGCGATGAATATTGAAGGATTGTCTGAGTCTACGCTTGAGAAGTTTGTCTCTATGGGATTCATACATGAGTATGCGGATTTATTTGAACTGGATGCTCACAAAGAAGCGATTACATGCATGGAGGGCTTTGGTGAGAAGTCTTACAACAAGCTTATTGCCTCAATAGAAAAATCAAAGAACGTCGGAATGCCTAATTTCCTCTACAGTATAGGAATCCCTAATGTAGGTCTTGCAACTGCAAAGCTTATATGTGATTATTTTGATTATGATTTTGAAAAGGTTATGAAGGCTACAGCTGATGAACTTATAGGTATTGAAGGCTTAGGTCAGGTAATTGCAGGTGGATTTGTAAGCTTCTTTGAGAATGAAAACAATTCAAAAAATGTATATGACCTTCTTGAAAAAGTGACTTTGACAGGTGCTAAAAAAGAAGGCAACATGGTATTTGACAAACAGATATTTGTTGTAACAGGAAGCGTTAATCATTTCAAAAACAGAAATACGGTTCGTGACATGATAGAAAGCCTTGGCGGAAAAGTTGCATCTGCAGTTTCTTCAAATACCAATTACCTTATCAACAATGATGTTAATTCCTCATCATCAAAGAATAAAAAGGCAAAGGAATTAGGAATTCCTATTATTACGGAAGAGGAACTTATCGAGATGGCAGGAGGAAGTGAGAGTATTGAAGCGTTTATTAATGAGTAAAATTCTAATCGCAAAGTAAGAACTGATTATTGACATAATAATTATAATAACAAGACTGTATATTCTATCAGGTTCAAAGTGATGAACCAAGAGAGTGTACAGTCTTTTTGTTATTCCAAAAAGTATGCCGCATACAAGTGTAGGAAGTACCAGGTCGTTAAAGATAAAAAGATAAACAGGTATTGATTTTTTAACGGAGAAATAATCAAGTATGCACAGTAAAATCTGGCTTGCAATAAGTCCGTATATAAATGACATGATTCCGTAATCTGATACAAAAAGAATAAGTACTGCAATCCTAAGAAGAATAGATATCATAGAATTAATCAGTATGCTCATTGTTTTATCTATTCCATTTAAAATGCTTGAAAATGAAGTGCTAATATACAAAAAAGGACTCATCAGACTTAGAAAGTGCATGTAGATTCCGGATGACTTGCTTGAATAAATCAAAAGCCCGAGATCCTTGCCGAATACATAAAAAAAGCACATGGAAAATACGCCTGTTATAGCAGAGAGTGCAATTACACAGTCGGTAGTATAGGTTACTTTTTTTACAGAACCTGATGCCCATGCGCCTGATATCTCAGGAAGCAGCATTATTGAAAATGCTAAAGATACGGCCGTGGGAAATAATATGACCGGGAGGCTCATGCCGGTAAGTGTACCGTATACGGAAAGGCTTTGTGACTGGCTGAGCCCACTGCAGCGAAGAAGGTATGGAATAAGGGCTGATTCGATTGTACTTAGCACATTTATAAGAAGTCTGTTAAGTGTAAGAAGAAAGGATGGCGGTAATACGCGCATCAATATTTTTGAAGATAAGTGTAATATGTACCCGGCCGGATTTTTCCAGGTCAGACAGGAAAAAATACATGCTGCAATTTCACCTGCGATAAGTCCGATAACCGCTAACATACATGAACGTGATACAGATGGGATTCCTGTAAAGACAATTATTACTACGACTGTGATTCTTAGAATCTGCTCAACCAGCTGGCAGGCGGACGGTATTTTTGTAGCTTTTAGCCCATAATGATAGCCGTTGATACAACAGGTAATGGCGCTGAAAGGAAATACAAAAGAGATTGTTTTGATATAGACACTACATTCGGGTTCAAGCAGCAGTCTGTTGGCAATAAAGTCTGAAGATGCATATACTATACCAGACAGAAATAATGCTGCCGACAATGACAGAATAAGAGCGTGAAATAAAAAGTTTACCTGCTCATTTTTATGATTGTTACCAATGGCAGCAGTTTCCTTGGAAATAACGGTCTGTATTCCCGAACAATAAATTGTGTGGCATATTACGTAAACAGAAAAGACGAGCTGATATATTCCGAGTCCTTTTGCTCCGATACGGTTAGAGAGAAAAATTTTATAACCAAAGCCGAGTATGCGGGTTAGTATACCGGCTGTTGTAAGAATAATGGTTCCTCTTATTAACTGCTTACTGCTCATATATCACTCTTTACCGGTAATTGCTACATTTTATGGCGGGGGATATGAAATTATTCCGGCAACTTAGTGATTGATGGAGGTTATTATGGATGATTATATATACATGGATAACGCAGCTACAACAAAAATGTGTGATGGTGCCATAAAAGAAATGATGCCATATATGAAGGAGTATTACGCTAATATCAGCAGCAGCTATTCCTTTGCGAAAAAATGTGAAAGAAAAATCGAAGAATGCAGGCAGCAGTTAGCAGATACGATAGGAGCAAAAAGCAGTGAGATTATATTTAACAGCGGAGGAACGGAAGGGGACAATCAGGCAATAGGACTGATAAGAGGAGAGGGTAAAAGAATTCTGGTGAGCATCATTGAGCATAAGGCTGTTTTAAAAAGCTGCAATAAAGCAAAAGAAAGAGGAATAAATATTGATTATATACCGGTTGATGAAGAGGGATATGTTGATATGGATTATATAAAGGGGCATGCGCCAGACGCGAACATGATATCGGTTATGTTAGCAAACAATGAAGTTGGAGTTATTGAGCCTGTAAAAGAAATAAGTGCTGTTAAGGGCGGGGCAATATTACACTGCGATGCAGTTGCGGCATATGGTCATATTCCTATAAATGTTCGTGAAATGGGTATTGATATTATGAACGTCAGTGCACATAAATTTGGAGGTCCTAAGGGAACGGGATTTATGTACGTAAAGGAAGGGATAGATTTTGCCCCAATGCTTGTAGGAGGAGGACAGGAGAGGCTAAGAAGAGCGGGGACGGTAAATACAATGTCAATTGCGGGCATGTGCAGGGCTGCTACCGAAAGTATTAAGAATATGCAGACAAGAATGGAATATGAAAGAGCGTTAAGAGATATTTTTATAAGAAAAATCATACAGGATACAGATGGGGTAATGATTAACGGCGGTCTAAAAAAAAGGCTTTCCGGAAATATTAATGTATCATTTTCTGGAATTGATTCGGTTGCACTGATTGCATTTCTTGATGATCATGGAATATGTGTAAGCAGGGCATCGGCGTGTGACAGCAACAAAGAAAGTGCGTCGCATGTGCTTAGTGCAATGAAGCTTTCTGAGGAGAGGATACGAGGCAGCATACGTATAACGCTTAATTATGAAAACACGATTACACAAGTGATGTATGTAGCGACAACCATAAAAGAAGGCGTGGAAAGGTTGAGAAAAATGCAGAGTTGATTTATACTTTCCCATGAAACTATTACGTGTTAATTATTTGAGGAAATGAGGCCGCAGATGGAATATCAGGATGACATAAAGCAGATAAAAGGAATAGGAGACAAGATGGCAAAGCTTTTTAACAAGCTTTCAGTTTTTAACGTGTCTGACCTGATAGAGCTGTATCCTAGGGAATATGACAGGTATGAGAAAATTGTCCCTATAGAAAATCTTACAGTAGGAAAAGTGGCTACAATTGAGGGATTTATTAATAATATTCCAATGATTAAGACAATTAAGAAGCTTAATATAATAAATGTCATGTTTAAAGATGAGACTGCTTCTATTCATCTTACATGGTACAACATGCCTTTTTTGAAGACAAAGTTAAGACCGGGTGCAAGATTCATTATTCGCGGTAAGGTCATTTTAAAAAGAGGAATGCTTTGTATGGAGCAGCCTGATTTTATATCAAAGGAAGAGTATTATAACAGCCTTAATACTCTAAAGCCTATCTACCCTCTTACAAAAGGCTTATCGAACAAGCTTGTAATCAAGGCGGTAAGGGAAGCGTTAAGCGAGGTAAATACCGGCAAAGATTATCTTGACAGTAAGATTAGAAAAAAGTACGGCTTGTTAGATTACAAAAGTGCGATTAAAAAAATTCATTTTCCAATGGATAATGCCGATATGATTGCAGCTAGAAAAAGAATTGTGTTTGATGAGTTCTTTATGTTTTCACTTGCCCTTAAACAGTTAAAAGAAAGAGAAGGGAATGACGATACGGGGATTATAATCGGGTACAGCGACGTGTGCGATAAGTTTATTTCCTCTCTTGGATATGCACTTACAGGTGCGCAGGCAAAAGCATTTTCAGATATCAGAAAAGACTTAGAGAGCGGAAAATGCATGAACAGACTTGTGCAGGGAGATGTAGGATGCGGTAAGACTGTAATTGCCCAGCTATCTCTTCTAATGACAGCAAAAGCCGGTTATCAGGGGCTTTTGATGGCACCGACTGAAGTACTTGCAAGACAGCATTACGAAGGATTTGTGAAAAGTTTTGAGTCGTATGGTGTGTCAGTCGGACTGCTTGTTGGTTCAATGACCGCAAAAGAAAAAAGGATTATGTATGAGAAGATAAAGAATCACGAAGTTGATATCATTATCGGAACAGTAGCACTGATTCAGGAAAAGGCACAGTATGATAATGTTGCACTTGTTGTGACCGATGAGCAGCACAGATTCGGAGTCGCACAAAGACACAGTCTTGCGGATAAAGGAATAAACCCTCATATGCTCGTTATGAGTGCGACACCTATACCAAGAACCTTAGCTATAATTCTTTACGGGGAACTTGATATCTCCGTAATTGATGAGCTTCCAAAAGGAAGACAGCACATTAAGAATTGTGTTGTGAACACCGGATACAGACCAAGCGCCTATGAATTTATAAAAAAGGAAATTGCGCTGGGCAGACAGGCATATGTGATATGTCCGATGGTTGAAGAAAATGAAGAAAGTGATGCCTGCAATGTTGTCGGTTACTGCGAAAGCCTTAGAAAAATAATGCCGGGAAATATTAATATCGAGTATCTTCATGGCGCGATGAAGGGAAAGCAGAAAAATGATATAATGACAAGATTTGCAACAGGTGAGATTAATATTCTTGTATCTACAACTGTTGTGGAGGTCGGCGTAAATGTTCCTAATGCAACAGTAATGATGATAGAGAATGCAGACAGATTCGGACTTGCCACATTGCACCAGCTTAGAGGACGAGTAGGAAGAGGAGATTATCAAAGCTACTGTATAATGATTAATACAAGCGAGGCCGAGAATGTTGCGAAAAGACTTGATATCCTGAACCGCTCCGACGACGGATTCTATATTGCAAATGAGGATCTTAAGATGAGAGGTCCCGGAGAGCTTTTTGGAACTGTACAAAGCGGAGAGTTGTATTTTAAACTCGGAGATGTATTTAACGATGCGGACACGATGATAATTGCAAATGAGATAAGCAGGAATATATCAAAGGATGAATATAATAAACTTATTAAGGAGAATGAAATCGTAAGAGAGCGTATGGAATGCTGTATTAACAGAGCTACTCTTTAGCATTTTGTCAGATATTTGTCACAGAATGTTCACTAATTTATAAGATAATGTGGGTTGTTTAAAAATTTTTTTATGATATAATCAGCTAGTATGGTTATTAATTATTCGTTAAACTAGTACTTAAAAGTGGAGGAATAACGTGAAAGACGATAAGGATAAGATTATTAAAGATAGTGTTAAAGAAGATGTTATCAAAGCAGATAATACTAAAGATGATAGTGTTAACGAAGAGGACATCAAAGAAGCTGAAAAAAATAAATCCAAAGATTCCGGAAGTAATATACTTGACGGCATGGTCGAGATAACGGAATATTCTGAGACGAATGCTTCAGGAGATAATAGTGCATATGTCAACGACAGGGATACACAGGGTGATGAGTCTGTTGAAGGAGAAAGTGCAAGTTCTATTCTTAAAAAAGGTAAGCTTGATAAATATATTGTAATAAATAAAATTAATAATTCTAAAATAGTTGGTGCCGGTAGAAAGGCTCAGTCTTTCTTAGGAAGTAAGTTACGTGTTATTATGGAACATCCGGTTATTACAGTTTTGCTGTTGGCGTTGTTTTGTGAGCTGTTCATTGAAACTATGTCAAGAAGCAGTTTTATTGATGCACTGGGATTTGCAGTAAGAACACCGGTTAAGTTTATACTTAATTATTTTATTGTTCTTGCACCATTTTTGATAGCATTATTTGTAAAGAAAAAATTAATTCCTTATGTTGTTTTCCTTGCAATGTGGATGACTGTCGGAATTATTGATTTCTATTTGCTTTCATTTAGAACAACACCATTTACCGGAGTTGATATTGATTTAGATTTTAATGAGCTTGAAGTAGCAGTAAGATACATGAAAAACAAGCCAATTGAATTTGTTGCAATTTTGCTGGTTATGGTTTTAATTGTATTGCTGGTATTCAGCCTTGTGTTTATCTGTCCAAAATCAGAGCCTTTGTTTGGTAAAAGAATTAAGGCAATGGTAACAGTTGCAGCATGCTGGTTTGCAATATATTTTAGTGTGTATTTTGCAGCTCACCACGGTGTATTATCACTTAAATTCGGTAACCTTGGTATAACCTACCACGATGAAGGTATTGCATACAGTCTTCTTGTTACGATTGTTGACACAGGTATGTCCAAGCCGGAAGATTATTCAAGAGATAAGATAGAAGGCATTGTTGATAAAGACGATGATAAGTCAAAAGAAGGTGAAGGAGATACTAAACCGGATGGAAATAAGGAGCCTGAAGAGAATGGAACTGATATCGATAAGCTTCCTAACATAATATTTATTCAGTTGGAATCATTTATAGATCCTACTGAGGTTACATGTATGGAGTATTCAGAGGATCCGATACCGTTCTTTAGAAGTCTTCGCAAGAATTATTCTTCTGGTTATTGTAAGGTGCCTACAATTGTTGCAGGTACATGCAACACAGAGTTTGAGATGATTACAGGAATGAGACTTGATTCATTCGGACCGGGAGAATATCCTTACAAGACAATTTTAAGAGAAACAACATGTGAGAGTATGGCATATGTTCTTAGAGACATAGGATACAATGCTCATGCAATCCATAATAATAAAGCAACATTTTACGGAAGAAATGTAGTTTATTCTCATTTCGGATTTGAAACTTTCACAAGTATTGAAACAATGTGTAACGTGGAGGAGACACCTAATGGATGGGCAAAGGATATGGTTCTTGTTGATTCCATAATGGATTGTCTTAATTCTACGGAAGGAAAAGATCTTGTATTTACAGTTTCGGTTCAGTCACACGGAACCTATGATGTTGTTTTATCTGATGAGGAAGCTAAGATTAAAGCATCAGGTGCAGCCAATTCAACATTGGACAGCAACTTTACTTACTATGTAAATGAAGAAAGAGAAGTTGATGATTTCTTAAGAGAACTCGTTGCACAGTTATCAGCTTGTAAAGAAGATGTTGTGCTTGTATTGTATGGTGATCATATACCGGGACTTAATCTTAACAATAGAATTATGAAGAACCATGATATTTATACTACAGAGTATGTAATTTGGGATAATATCGGTCTTGAAAAGATTGATGAGGATATTCCTTCATACAGATTGGCAGCAACTGTTTTTGACAGACTTGGTATTCATGACGGAACATTGTTTAAATTCCATCAGGATCGTACAAATGAGACCGAGACAGAAGAGTATGACAGTGATTTCTATGCATTACAGTATGATATGCTCTACGGTGACAAATACGTTTACGGTGGAGAGAATCCATTTGAAGCAACTGACATCCAGTATGGTATAAAGGAAGTTAAGATTAATACAATTACCCCTTCAACTGATGAGGATGGTGATGATATAATTTATATCGAGGGAGAGAACTTTAATAAGTTCAGCAAGGTATTTGTGGATGATGAAAAAGAGGATGCTGAGTACATTTCACAGACACTTTTGAAAGTCGATATAAGTGCCGATGATATTGAAGAGGGATCACAGATAGTAATAAAACAGATTAATACGGCAGGAACGGTTCTTAGAGAATCAGAACCGGAGACTTTTATTCAGTAGCCGTTAAATAACGAGGACAAAATGAATTATAATCAGTGTATGGAATATATGAATAATATAACAGTTTCCCACGGAATGAATTTTGATTTATCTTCCGTAAGGGAGCTGTTAGTAAGGGCAGGTAACCCGGAAAAGAATCTAAAGATTATTCATATTGCAGGTACGAATGCCAAGGGTTCACTTGGCACGTATCTTGCATCGATTCTGGATACTGCGGGAATCAGAACAGGCAGGTTTTTTTCACCTGCCTTGTTTTCGTACAGGGAAGTTTTTTGTGTATATCATAAAGGTATAACAGATACTATTTCAAAAGAGCAGACAGCAAAGTATATAACATTACTTGCGGATATTATAGGTGACATGACAAAGGATGGGTATGATCATCCCACAGCATTTGAAATTGAGACAGTTATGGCTCTTATGTTTCTTCGCGATGAGAAATGTGAGATAGCAATTATTGAATGTGGTCTTGGTGGTAAGGATGATGCTACCAACATTATTGATAATAATCTTATTAATGTTATTACACCGGTAGGTTATGACCATATGGGCATACTGGGTAATACCATTGAAGAGATTACACTAGCAAAATGCGGCATAATTCATGATGGAGAGACGGTTGTAACAGGCCAGAGAGATGAGAAGGTTACTGAAGTAATAAAATCTTATTGCGATAAAATGAATGCCAATCTTTTTGTTTGTGATGAAAAGAATTTAACTGTTCGTAAACAGGATATACATGGTACTGTCTATGATGATAACCTTCATGGTATCAAAGGTATAAAGTTAACTATGCTTGGAGAATTTCAGACACAGAATGCAGGTATTGCGGTTCAGGTAGCATGCTGTCTTAAAGATATGGGTTACAGAATAAGTGATAATGACATAAAAACAGGTATGACCAGAGCACATTTTAAAGGCAGACTTGATAAGGTTAACAGCAGTCCCATGGTATATGCGGACGGAGCTCATAATCCGATGGCTGCAACGAGTCTTAAAAGAAGTATTGATAAGTATTTTGCTGATTACAGGAAAATATTTGTGATGGGTGTTTTTGCTGATAAGGATTATAAGAAGATTCTTGAGATAATGAGTGATGGTAATGGAACACTTTTTGCATGCGAAAGCAATAATAAAAGAAGTATGAAGCCACACAAGCTTGCAAATGAAGCAAGACCGTATTTTGGAGAGGTTGTTGAGTGTACATCTGTTGCAGATGCTCTTTCAAAAGCATGTGACGCAGCTAATGAATCCGTTGCAGATACGGTTATAATATGCTTTGGTTCACTTTCAATCATGAAAGATGTCTACGGATTCTTTGAAAACAGCGACATGGAAAATTGTCATAAAGAAAAAAATATTGTAAATTCTATTATTGACAACAGCATTTTTAGGGATAAGATGGATGTTATAAATAATTATGAAAGAAATCGCAGATTCTGTGGGCATGATTTTAATCACCTTATGGATGTTGCGAGAATAGCCTGGATTTTAACTTTAGAGAATGAATATAATCTTGAAAAAGATGTTGTGTATTCAGCTGCACTTCTTCATGATATCGGGCGTGCGGTGGAATACGAAGACGGAACTCCTCATGAGAATGCAGGCGAGCTGATTGCGGATGAGATTCTTACAAGTGCCGGTGTATCAGAAGAGGTAAAAGAACGAATAATTCTGGCAATCAAGGGACATAACAGCGAAGATAAAAAGAAAGAATCAGGCAATAAGGATGAGCTTGGTATTGTGATAAAGCAGGCAGATAATTTGTCGAGAAACTGTTTTATCTGTGCTGCAAAAGATGAATGTAAGTGGCCTTTGGATAAGAAAAACAAGGGAATCACTTTATAATATATTTATAGGTTTTTGGAGGCATATGTGATGATAATAGGAAAATATAATTTTGACACTGACAACAAGGTTTACGTGATGGGTATACTTAATGTAACACCGGATTCTTTCTCTGACGGAAGCAAATTTAATAACATTGACAGTGCACTTAAGCAGACAGAGAAGATGGTGAGTGAAGGTGCCGCAATTATTGATGTCGGCGGTGAATCCACAAGACCGGGATACACAATGATAAGTTGCGAAGAAGAGATTGAAAGAGTGTGTCCTGTAATTGAAAGAATAGTTAGGGAATTTGATGTACCGGTTTCAATAGATACATACAAGGCAGATGTTGCAAAGGCTGCAGTCGAATCAGGGGCAGCTCTTATAAATGATATTCACGGACTAAAATACGATAAGAACATGGCAAAGGTTGCTGCAGATACTGACGTTGCCGTATGTTTAATGCATAACAGAAAAGAAGCTTTTGACGTAAATCTCCCAAAAGATATTTACATTGAGCAGGTTTTGGCGGATTTGAGGGAATCAATTGATATTGCTCACAGCGCTGGTATCGCTGATGATAAGATTATAGTAGATCCGGGTGTTGGTTTTGTTAAAAGTCTGGAGCAGAATCTGATTATTACCAACAATGTAGACAGACTTAAAGAACTTGGATATCCGGTTTTACTTGCTACATCTAGAAAATCAATGATTGGTCTTACACTTGATCTTCCGGTAGACCAGAGAGAAGAAGGAACAATCGCAACATCTGTTATAGGTGTTATGAAGGGGGCATCATTTGTAAGAGTACATGATGTAGAGAAAAATATAAGGGCAATTAACATGACTAAAGCTATTATTGAAAGTTAGGGTAATAAGATGGATTGCATAAATATTTATGATTTACTTGTGTTTGCTAATCATGGTGTATTAAAAGAAGAAAATGTACTTGGACAAAAATTTGTTGTAAGCGTCAGTTTGTATGTTGATACAAGAGAAGCATCAAAAGATGATGACGTTGACAAAACTGTCAATTATGCCGAGGTATGTAAGCTTATAACTAATCATTTGCAGAGTAATACATATAAACTTATAGAGACGGCGGCAAATGAAACAGCTAAGGCTATTCTTACCGCATTTCCAAAAATCTATGAGCTTGAACTAGAGATTAAAAAGCCGTGGGCACCTGTACATCTTGCAATAGACAGTGTATCGGTTAAGATCAGAAGAAAAAGAAATGTAGCCTATATAGGTTTTGGCTCTAATATGGGAGACAGGAAAAAATACCTTCAGGATGCAATTAAACTTATTAACGACGATGAGCTTTCGTATGTAGATAAAGTTTCATCATTTATTGAAACAAAACCATACGGATACACAGACCAGGACGATTTTCTTAATGGTGCCGCAAAAGTATATACATTAAGAGATGCACATTCTTTCCTTGAATTGTTGTCTGATATAGAAAATAAACTTGGAAGGGTAAGACAGATTCACTGGGGACCAAGAACTGTTGATCTTGATATTTTGTTATTTAACGATGAGATAATAAATTCAGAAAAACTTATTGTTCCGCATATTGAGATGCATAAAAGAGATTTTGTTCTTAAACCAATGATGGAAATAGCACCGGAAGCGGTGCATCCGGTGCTAAACAGTACTGTGTCAGCTTTGTATTATAAATTGAATGAAGCATAGAATCAGTTCTTTTCAATCTCAGGTTCAAACGCTTTAGGAATGTTGGTTCCATTCTCTACATAATAGTATTTGGACAGGTTCATGTCAGAAAAGAACATGTAGTTTTCAGTAACATTTATGTTATTAAAGTTACCGTCCATTATGGTGATTACATCATTGTTAGTAAGATCCATTCTGCATAATCTGTTAGAATCCGAAGCATCAGTCTGGTAGTATATATATCTGCCGCTGATGCTTATGTTATATGTGGCACATCGTTCATCTGTGATTTTTGTAGTTTCGCCGGTCTTCATTGAGTATCTGTGTACGCAGTAATTATCATCTATGTCCATGTAGTAGATGTAGTTGTTGTTGATTATAGGGTACATGGTGCGCACTTTGAGATATGTAGAGGTTGAGCCTGATTTTATATCATATTTGATAATATAGTGATCATTATCCATTTCAGAGTAGTACATATATTTGCCATCATAACAACCAGGTGAAATAGGATTGTCGGATATCTTTTTTTCTTTTTTTCCGTCTATTCCTACACTGTATAGTGTAAGTCCGGTCTTGGTGTCGTAGTGTTGATAGATGATATCATTTCCGCAAAGAGAGATTAGTCCGGTAGGCGAATTGTAGAGAGAAGTAATCTTATTGCCTTTCATGTCACATCTGTACAGACCATTAGAGTTAAATGATGCAAGAAGGCTTTCATTATTACGCTCTAAGTTCATGCGGCTGTAATATATGTGATTGCCGTCCACATTAATATAGCTTACATTATCGGTGCTTATTCTTTTAAAATCAGTTAAGTTATCTTTACATGAGTAAAGAGCACCTCCGTCACTAATGTTTTTAAAATATATTCTGCCGTCATAGTCACAAAAAAGCCCTTTGTTATATAGATTACCGGGAAGGTTGCCGGTTACGTCTTCTTCGTTGTATTTAAATGTATTCTTATATTTAAAAATCGTGATTATGACTATCAGTAAAAATATTAAGGAGAAAACAGCAATGGCAGTAAGTTTGCCGAGTTTGTCTTTTTTGGTATTTTTTTTATCCATGTTTTACATCCCTCGTCCATATTTTAGATTATATATACATAGTAAAATGACAGAAAACAAACTTCAAGAACTATTTTATAACCATTTGCTTTACATATTATTTTAAATGCTATAAAATCATAAGGAAATTAATGAAAAACGGACGGATAAGAAAATGATTGATTTATTACAGTGCAGACTGGAATTAGATGAGATTGATAAGCAGATACTTGAGCTTTTTGAGCATAGAATGGATATTTGTGAACAGGTAGCAAGCTATAAAGTTCAGACAGGTAAAAAGGTTCTTGATACAAAGAGGGAAAAGGAGAAGATAGATAAGGTAAGAGAACTCACCGTTAATCCGGTATATAAGAAGCCTGCCGGAGAACTTATGAAACACCTGATGTCTTTATCAAGAAAGCTTCAGTACAATATTGTAGGTGCTTCGGAGACTATTGTCGATTTTGAAAGATTTGAGAGTCTTCATTTTGACAGTGACACAAAGGTTGTGTATTACGGTGTGCCGGGGACTCACTCAGAACATGCGATGATTAATTATTTTGGTGAAGATGTTACACGCTTTGGCGCAGATACATTCAGCGAGGTAATGGAAGCTGTTAAGAACGGTGAGGCAGATTACGGAGTTTTACCTATTGAGAATTCATCTACAGGTGGAATACATGACATTTTTGATTTGCTTTTAAAATACGATAATTTCATTATCGACGAAATAGATTTAAAGATAGAACAGGCTCTTCTTGGAGTGGAAGGTGCAAGGTTAGAGGATATAACAAAAGTATATTCACACAGCCAGGCACTTATGCAGTGTTCAAAATTCCTTGAAAGCAATCCAAAGATCGCACAGTACACATATGAAAGTACAGCCGCAAGTGCTAAGAAGGTAAGTGAAGACAATGATATAACGCAGGCCGCAATTGCCGGAGTAAGAGCAGCACAGACTTACGGACTTAAGGTTTTGCGTGAATGCTGTAATAACAATGAGTATAATAAGACAAGATTTATTGTTATAGCTGCAAAGCCGATGTATCTTGCTAAAGCAAATCTTATATCAGTGTGTTTTGAAGTACCGCATGTCAGCGGAAGTCTTTACTCAATTCTTTCAAACTTCATTTTCAATGATATTAACATGACTAAGATTGAGTCGTGTCCTGTTCAAGGAAAAGGATGGGAGTACAGATTTTTTGTAGATATTGAAGGTTCAATTAACAGTGCATCGGTAAAATGTGCCTTAAATGCCATTAAAACAGAAAGTGAGTACTTCAAAATATTAGGCAGTTACAGTGATGAGCAGTTAATAAAGTAAAAATGAATAAAAATATTTTGTTTTGTGTATATTATTTGTATAAATGTTGCAAATGTGATATAATGATTTCATCAAAAACTATGAAAGATGGAGGGTTTGTATGGAGTCAAGAGCAAAATCATTAAAGTCAAAGAAAAACAAGAACGTGGTAATCAACGTAATTCCGGGTCATTTTGCAACAAATCACTCCCATGTCAATTATTATATTGATATGACCGGTGTAAAGTGCACTAATAAAATGGCGGTTGAAGCAGCTCATACGCTTGCTAAAAAGTATGTTAACAATGTAAGCATTGATACGATTGTATGTATGGACGGGTGTGAAGTGGTTGGTGCTTACCTTGCGCAGGAGCTTACTTCAAGCGGAATTAATTCCATGAACAAGGACGCTAGTATCAATATTGTTACCCCTGAGTATAACACTAACGGACAGATGATTTTCAGGGATAATACATCACCTATGATCTGGAACAAGAATGTATTGCTCCTTATTGCTTCGGCCACAACAGGTAAGACTATTAACAAAGCAATGGAATGTATCAATTACTATGGCGGAAAGATTGCCCAGATTAGCGCACTGTTTTCTGCTACAAAATCTATTAACGGTGTTGAGATAGATTCTGTGTTTGATACGGATGATGTTTCGGATTACAAGACATTTCCTCAAAAAGATTGTCCTGACTGTGCCGCAGGTAAGAGAATCGATGCGATTGTTAACAGTTTCGGATATTCTAAGTTCTGATTATATAAGGGTTGATTTAGTTAATAACATTACGTATAATATTTTTGAAAAAAGACCATCGGACATTATAAAAAGATGGTCTTTTTTCACAGTTAGGACATAATTAAGTGATATTATCGTTACAATCAGATGAGTAAATTATATATATTAGTATTTCATCTAAAACGGAGGATGGTGCAAAATGATTAAATCAGAAAAAAAAGGTAATAAAGTTGTAACTGTATTCGCACTGATAATAATATTCATTATTGTTTCATGTGCGGGAATATTTGGTGTAAATGTATCGGCCAATTATATTAAAAATGGCAAGCTTACATATGATGTGGCACCGGTAAGTACTGTGCTTGATATTATCAAAAGGTTTTCTGATAAGAAGAGCGATAATGAAAAAGACGTAGCAAGTCAGGAGAACGGCACTGAGAATAATTCAGATGAAAAGAGTCTTAATAATACTGATGAGGGCGAAAATACTCTTGTTAACCTTGTAGATAATGTAATGCCTTCAATTGTTGCAATTGATTGTACAGTAGAAGTGCAGTTGAGTGACGTATACAGCTATTTCTATGGCAAAGGCGGTTCAACTACAAGTAAATCCAGCGGTTCAGGAATTATAATTGCCCAGAACAGCCAGGAGATTCTTATCGCAACCAACAACCATGTAGTAGAAGATGCAGCGGAGGTAACTGTAACATTTAATGATAAAACACAGTGCAAAGCAACGGTAAAAGGAACGGATGCATCAAGCGATCTTGCTGTATTATCAGTGCTTGGTAAAGACATTTCAAATGATACAGTTAAGAACATAAGAATTGCTACACTTGGAGATTCCAAAGAGATAAAGGTAGGAGATACAGCTATTGCAATAGGTAACTCAATGGGATACGGTCAGTCTGTGACAAAGGGCGTTGTCAGTGCTCTTGACAGAACACTTGCTTCATCAGATTACTCTATGGAGTTAATCCAGACAGATGCAGCGATTAATCCTGGTAATAGTGGTGGAGCACTTCTTAACAGCAGAGGTGAAGTAATCGGTATTAATTCAATAAAATACGTATCCAATACAACAGAATCAATTGGCTATGCAATTCCTATAGCTGATGCGGTTCCAATCATCAATGAACTTATCAACTATGAAGAGATTGATGAGGATGAACTTGCATATATGGGAATAGAGTATTATACGGTTAGTGACACAATGGCATCTTACTTTAACTGTTCAAAAGGTGCTTACATCAAATCAGTAGAAGAGGATTCACCGGCTGAGGAAGCAGGACTTCTTGCTGGAGATATTATTGTAGGATTTGATAAGAGAAAAGTAAGCTCTGTTGATGATGTAGAGGCTATTCTCAAATTAAAGCGCGGCGGAGCTAATGCAGAGATTGTGTACGAAAGACTTGAAGAAGGTAAGTATGTTGAACATACTACAACAATAACATTTGGCAATAAAGGTGATTATGACAAATAATAGTATATTGCTATTATTTCGGTTTTGCGTTAAAGTATATACAGTAAATTCTTAAATAGGAGCAGTTATGAATAGAGCAAATTTAGGTGCAAGCACAAATTTTATTCAGATTCTTCTCGATATCGTAATTGCATTTTTTTCATTAATAATTACTGTATTGATAATGGATGGACTGGATATAAGCGGTTCTCTTAAGAAGTATGTTGTTATTTATTTTATTTTTGTAGTCATCTATGTAATGGCTAACCGTAATAATAAAGTGTATAACATAACAACTTTTTATTACGTGGACAGAATAGTAAGAAAGGTAACAAAATCATATATGATTGCGGCTGTCAGTGTGTCGTTTATCATATATTTCCTTGCCGATGATAATAATCTTGTATTATTTTCAATGGTGCTGTTGCCTGTGTCATATTTTATGCTTACTATTTTCAGCCTTATGTTTAGATACCTTCAGAGAATTTTCTCTACTGACAAAGGGGCAAGATGTCTGTTTGTAGGTAAAAAAGAAGATTATGTAAAGTTTGATTATTATCTTGATAAGACCAATATCAATACTTTGCATCTGGGTTATGTTGCACTTAATGCCAACGAATCAGACAATGCGCATGAGGGTGAATACGTTGGCTGTCTTGACGAGTTAGAGCAACTTATAAGAACTTATAATGCCGACCAGGTTTATTTTATGATTCGTGATGACGGAGATGAGCAGTACAAGCAGTATATCGAAATATGTTCAAGAATGGGTGTTACGGTTAAGACTGTAATTGATATGTACAGAAGTGCCGATTCTAAGTGTTTTACCGGCGATGTAGGTACATATCCGGTCATTACATATCATTTCATTAGCCTTAATACATTTGAACAGCTTATAAAGAGATTTTTTGACATAATCGGTGCACTTTTTGGAATTATTCTTTCTTCACCGATTATGATTATTGTAGCGTTGCTTATTAAGCTTACGTCAAAAGAACCGGTTATTTTTAAACAGGTCAGAATCGGAATGAACGGAAGACGATTCCATATCTATAAATTCAGAACCATGTATAAAGATGCCGAACAGCAAAAAGAAGCGCTGATGGATCAAAATGAAGTTGATGGATTTATGTTTAAGATGAAGGATGATCCACGAATTACTCCTGTGGGCAAATTTCTTCGTAAGACAAGCCTTGATGAACTTCCACAGTTCTTTAACGTTCTTATAGGTAACATGAGTCTTGTGGGAACAAGACCACCTACACCGGATGAGGTGGACAACTATCAGATTGACCACTGGAAGAGAATCAGTATTAAGCCGGGAATTACCGGAATGTGGCAGGTTAACGGAAGAAGTAATCTTACTTCATTTGACGAGGTTGTGGCGCTTGATACGGCCTATATTGATAACTGGAGCGTAATGCTTGACATAAAGATTATGTTTAAGACGGTACTTGTATTATTTATGCATGACGGTGCATATTAAAAGATAAAAAAGAAGGTTGCGTATGCAACCTTCTTTTTTCATAAACATCATTAACTGATGAATATTATTCTTCGTCCTTAGTGTCGTCAGAAGCTTTATCTGAATCTTTTGATTCTTCATCCTCATCATCGTCTTCGTCGTCGAATATGAAGTCATCATCAAAATCATCATCAAATTCATCAAAATCATTCATCTTATCTGTCACAACCTTGTATACGGCAAAAGCTATGGCAGCAATGACAACAACAACTGTTAATGTGATGATGCAGCACTTGAGAGCACAATTCTTGTTTTTCTCGGCTTCGATTTCGTTCTTGTGAAGAATCTCTCCAAGCTTAAATCCGTTAAGGAATTCATCAAGTTTATTGTTCATTTAGAGCACTTCCCTTCGTCTTATATATAGGAGATATTATACCATAACATGGATATTTATGCTATAGTTTTTTAAGCTTCGCAAAGCTTGCTTTCATCTTTTTGACACCGACTTTTTCAAAGTTAACGGTTACAATGTAATCCGAGTCTTTTTTGTCCATTGCAGTTACCGTACCTGTTCCAAAGGTCATGTGTTTTACGGTATCTCCGGTTGTATAATCTATTGCAGTGCTATTATTATTCCCATTAGATTTATTTTTATCAGAATAAGAAATTGAAGATATCTGACTGAATCCTTTTGAAATCATAGGGTTGTTGCCAAAAAGATCGCCTGCGGCGTATTCATTTTTCTTTTTGTTGCTAAAGCGTGGAGTGGAAGAGTCATGGCTGTAACTGCTTCCTGATCCGTAGCTGTTACCAAAACTGCTTGTTTTGCCGCTGCCAAAACCACTGCCGCCAAAGCGAGAAGAAGATGAACCTCCCGCATTTTTTTCAAATCGCATCTTTGTAGGTGAATCACCGTTAACATAGCTTAAAAGATGTCTTGGTATGTCGTAAATAAATCTTGAAGGTTTGCTGTACATAGTCTGTCCGTTAACCATTCTAAGCTTTGCACATGTAAGAGTAAGTTCCTGTCTTGCTCTTGTGATACCAACATAGCAAAGTCGTCTTTCTTCATCTATATCTTCCGGCTCACCTGAATCGATGGAACGCCAGCTTGGGAAGAGACCATCCTCCATTCCTGTTATGTAGACATGAGGAAATTCAAGACCTTTTGAACCATGCAGTGTCATAAGAACAACAAGTTCATCTGACTCATCATAACCGTCAATGTCTGCAACCAAAGAAACCTCCTCAAGAAATTCCGAAAGAGTAGCACCCGGATTTTCTTCTTCGTAAGCAATGACTTTATTGACAAATTCCTCGATGTATTCAAGACGTGTATTGGCCTCGACTGTTTTTTCTTCCTCAAGTTCTTTAGTGTAGCCAGTTGTCTCAAGAAGTTCATTTACAAGATCTTCAATCGAACAATCAGCCGCGCCTGCTTTTGAACGAAATACTTCTATAAGAGCTACAAAATGCTCGAGTTTATCGACACTTCGACCGATTCCCGGTATGCTGCTAGCATGTGCAAGAGCAGTGTAGAAGCTTATGTTGTTGTCCTGGCAGTATTCGGTGAGTCTGCCGATTGTAGTTGCACCGATACCTCTTTTTGGAACATTTATAATACGTTTAACCTGAATGTCGTCATCAGGGTTAACAAGCACCTTAAGATATGCAAGAATATCTTTAATCTCTTTTCGTCCGTAGAAATTCTGTCCGCCAATAATCTTGTAAGGAATATTTTGTTTAACAAGTTCCTCTTCAAGCTGGCGTGACTGCGAATTGGTACGATAAAGAATTGCAAAATCATTTAAACTAAGACCTTCAGAATAGCGCTTTGACTTGATTGATGAGACAACGCCGACGGCTTCTAGTTGACTGTTCTCATATTGGATAAATGATACTGGTTTTCCTTCTTCGTTATCCGTCCAAAGTTTTTTTGACTTACGGAAACAGTTATGTCTGATAACTTCATTAGCACAGTTAAGGATAGCTTTTGTAGAGCGGTAGTTCTGCTCAAGGCGGACTGTCTTGGTGTCAGGATATTGATCTTCAAAATCGAGAATGTTGCTGACATCAGCACCACGGAAACGGTAAATTGACTGATCGTCGTCACCTACAACGCAAAGATTGTGATGAACGTCACCCCATTCGTCAACATAAGAAGCCAGTAGGCTTATAAGCACAAACTGTGCGTGGTTGGTATCCTGATACTCGTCTACAAGGATGTATCTGAAACGATTCTGATAGTAGCTTAGTACATCTGGGTTTGTCTTAAAAAGTTCAACAGTCTTAAAGATAATGTCGTCAAAATCAAGAGCGTTGTTACCTTTTAACTCCTGCTGATAACGGTTGTAGATCTTAGCGATTGTCTTGGCTTCATAGTCACTTCCGGCCTCATTTTGCATCTGCTCCGGAGTGATAAGTTTATCCTTGGCGGAAGAGATGCATGAGATAACGTAGCTGTCCTTGTAAGTCTTAGAGTCAATGTTAAGAGCTTTAAGGACATCCTTTATAAGAGTCTTCTGGTCTGACGTATCATATATGGAAAAATCCTTCTCGTAACCAAGTTTGTCGATGTAGCGTCTAAGAATTCTAACGCAAGCCGAGTGGAAAGTAGAAACCCACATGTTAGAGGCAATACTTCCAACAAGGTCGTCCACACGTTCACGCATCTCGTTAGCAGCCTTGTTGGTGAAAGTAAGGGCAAGTATATGCCAAGGGTCAATTCCCTCATTTTCAATAAGATTGGCTATTCTGTATGTAAGCACCCTTGTCTTCCCGGAACCGGCGCCCGCAAGGACAAGAAGAGGACCTTCTGTGTGGCATACGGCTTCGTACTGAGGTGCATTAAGTAATGTTGAAAAATCCATAATTCCTCCATCGTGTATATAGTTATATTAAATATTTCATGGTAATTTTTTGTTGATTAAACATTGATTAATCGGGCATCTTTTAATTATACCAAAGCCTGCAAATAAAACAACAAATAATAGTGTAGGAAAATAATTCTAAACTTGAAATACAGTATTAAATACTATATAATGCAGTCTGAGAACGTGTAGCAAAGGGAAACTTGGGGCTTTGCGGAAATAGAGGATAATTATGACAGATAGAGAAAAATATTTTAGGCAGATTATTGATAAATTAAGACTCATTGATTATATAAAACCGGAAGACATTCCAAATATCAGCCTGTACATGGATCAGGTTACAACATTTATGGACGAGCACCTTCAGTCGTTAAAGAGATATGAAGATGATAAAATGCTCACAAAAACCATGATTAACAACTACACAAAAAATAATCTTTTGCCGTCTCCTGATAAGAAGAAATATTCAAAGGACCACATGCTTTTACTGATATTTATTTATTACTTTAAAAATATGTTGTCCATCTCTGATATTCAGAGTATTCTCGGACCTCTTACGGATAAGTTTTTCAAAAATGATGAGGTTTCACTTCAATACGTTTATGAAACAATTTTTAGTATTGAAAATGAACAGGCAAGCATGCTTGCAAAGGATATTCTTAAGAAATATACAAAGTCAAGGGAGATTTTTGCTGATTGTAACGGCTCGGACGAGGATAAGGAATTTCTCGATAATTTCTCTTTCATATGTATGTTAGCTTTTGATATTTATATCAAGAAGACAATAATTGAGAAGATGATTGATACGGGAATTATGGGAGACAAAAAAAATAAAGGTAAGGACACAGACAGTAAGGCGGCTAAATCAAAGGACAAGCCAGAGAAAGGTGTATAATGAAAAAAGGACAGATATATACAGCAGTAATTAATGAAATAGAATTTCCTAACAAGGGAATTGCGGTTGTTGAAGACAGAAAAGTATGTGTAAAAGGAACATATCCGGGGCAGGAAGTCGAATTTGTACTGGCTAAGAAGCGTTCAGGCGTAAGCCAGGGAAGACTTCAAAGCGTAATTAAGCCATCGCCTCTGGAGGATGTTCCTCCTTTTTGTGAGCATTTTGGACAATGTGGCGGATGTTCACACCAGACACTTAGCTACGATAACCAGTTAAAGATAAAAGAAGAGATGGTAAGAAAACTTCTTGATGGTGTGGTAAATGATTATGAGTGGGAAGGAATTGTTCCAAGTCCGTCCCAGTGGCAGTACCGCAACAAGATGGAATTTACCTTTGGAGATGAATACAAAGACGGACCGATGGCACTTGGAATGCACAAGAAAAATAGTTTCCATGATATTGTATCGCTCAAAGACTGTAAGATAGTACATCCTGATTTTAATGTTATATTAAACAGCGTGCTTGACTTTTTTGCAGATTCTGATATCAGATTTTATAAGAGACTCTCGCACGAAGGAACACTTAGACATCTTGTTGTAAGAAGAAGTGTAAGTAACGGCGATCTGCTTGTAAATCTTGTTACAACTACGCAGCAGGAAGTTGATGTTAACGGACTTAGTGAAGTACTTTTGTCACTTGAAAAAGATGGCATACTTAGCGGTCATATAGCAGGTATCCTGCATACATTAAATGATTCACTTGCAGACGTTGTAACCTGCGACCGCCTTGACGTTGTGTACGGTCAGGATTATTTCTATGAGGAGATTCTCGGACTCAAGTTCAAAATCTCTCCATTCTCATTTTTCCAGACCAACTCAAAAGGCGCCGAAAAGCTTTATGAGAAAGCAAGACAGTACGTTGGACAGATAGACGGAAAAGTCGTATACGACCTTTATTCTGGAACGGGAACAATTGCCCAGATGTTAGCTAAAGTAGCAAAGAAGGTTATCGGTGTTGAGATTGTTGAAGAAGCCGTCGAAGCTGCCAAAGTCAACGCAAAGCTTAACGGACTTGACAACTGCGAATTTATAGCCGGTGACGTACTTAAGGTGTTAGATGATATCGACACGATACCGGACATAATCGTGCTCGACCCACCGCGTGACGGGATTCACCCTAAGGCATTAACGAAGATTATAGATTACGGCGTAGAGAATATCATATACATATCATGCAAGCCAACCTCACTTGCAAGGGATCTTGCTGTATTTGAGGCGAATGGATACAAGATGGTCAAGGGATGCTGCGTGGACATGTTCCCGGGAACTGTGCATGTGGAGACGGTCTGTCTTCTGTCACGAAACAAGTAAAAAAGTACAGAAATAGGCTTAAAATAAGGGATTCTGAGAGATTTGCCGATTTTGGCAGTCTCCAGGAATCCTTTTTTCGTGTTTAGACAATAGCGTCATAGTCTGCCTTTTGAGAGGTTGAGACAAGAAACTACTTTTTCGCCTGTTGAGGCAATAGGACTATTGTCAGATTTCTTGCCCGCAGTCCTGCCAAATGCCGTGGTTTTTCTTGATCTTTCGACTCGGTTCGATTATAGTATTCTTGAGATATTATGCATGTTGGGAGGGATTCACGATGGCAGATGCCAAAGCAAAAACCATAAATCTGCTGTTGTATGAAGGTGACCTTGAGGGCGTTATCAGCATTGAGGATTCCAGCTGGAATTCCGGTGAGCTGTACTCTGCTCCGAGAGATTCCTTTTGAAGTACAATTTATGAAACGCCTGGCTGAAATATATCCAGATTTGCCTAAGCAGATTATCCATAGAGATCCTAACCCTGGCAATATTATTATATCAGACGAAGAATGGGGATTCATTGATTTTGATTTAAGCGAGAGAAATATACGTATTTATGACCCATGTTATGCAGCAACTGCAATTTTGTCAGAGAGTTTTGAAGAAAGAAATGAGGAAAAACTTGCTAAGTGGGTAAATATTTATCGTGAGATAATGATTGGGTTTGACTCAGTTGCAAAGCTTTCCGATATTGAAAAAGAAGCGATTCCTTATATTATTATTTCAAATCAGCTTATTGCAACAGCATATTTTTCAGAAAATGAAAAATATCATGATATCTATGAAGTTAATGTAAAGATGACAAAATGGATGATTGATAATTTTGATACGTTATCTATTGTGTAAATGTTATTGCATCGCGCACCAAGAATAGGCATTAAATTTCAGTTTGTTATTGCACGGCAGTCTTTAACCAGACTGCCGTTTTTGGGGGGAAAAGATAAAAGTAATTTTCTTTTCTAATTTTTTTATTCACACGCAATGAAATCCGATATTTGTTGTGTATATAGGTGAAAGGCCTTTACAGAACGGAAAGGAGGACGCAATGAAGGACGATGAAATAATTGATCAATACTGGGATCGAAACGAGATCGCCATCGTTAGAACGTCAGAGAAGTACGGCAGCTACTGCCATACTATCTCCTATAACATTCTGAATAACGATGAAGATGCAGAAGAATGTGTCAACGATACATGGATGCGCGCATGGAAGTCCATGCCACCGCAACGTCCAAACAATTTGGCTACATACCTCGGCAAAATCACACGAAATCTTTCTCTCAACCGATTAAAGCAGTACACAACTGAAAAGCGTGGCGGTTCTCAAACTGATCTGGCGCTGTCCGAGCTTGAGGATTGTATTCCTTCATCTACGACAGTGGAGCAGATTGTCGAAGAGAAAGCATTGGTTGCCTCTATCAATCGTTTCCTCTACGCTCAGCCGGAGCAGAAGCGCAATATCTTTATTCGGCGCTATTGGTATCTCTACTCCATCCGGAATATTGCTGGGGCGTATGAGATGAGTGAGAGCAAAGTTGCGTCCATATTATTCCGTATGCGAAGTGAATTGAAAAAACATCTTGAAAAGGAAGGTATATCTTTATGAAGAACGATAAATTGCTTCAAGCGATTGGCAAAATTGATGACGAATTGGTCTATGGCGCAGTCAATGATACAAAAGCAAAGAAGAACACATGGATCAAGTGGGGTGCTATGGCTGCCTGCCTATGTCTGATTGTTGGAGCAGTATTTGCAATTCCCAATATGAGAAATATCAATGAAACTCCTGTTGGTACTGAAATTGATAATCCTGCACCTGATGATTACTACGAATCTG
>CACXFB010000104.1 GCA_902766825.1 uncultured Lachnospiraceae bacterium | reverse complement strand
CGCTGAAGTCACATCCAACTCGTCCAACTCCAATTCCACCTCAACATAATCATCCGCTTTTCGTTGGGACAAGAGAACAACCGTCTCAACATGCCCGCTCATTCCAAACATGTCTACACATCCAAATTTTTTAAGCTTATAACCGTTCTCTTCAAGCCACTTTACGTCTCTTGCAAGGGTTGCAGGGTCGCAGCTTACGTACACAAGCTTTGATGGTGCCATCTTAACGATTGTGTCAAGAAGTCTGGCATCACAGCCCTTTCTTGGCGGGTCAACCACAACAACGTCGGCTGCAAGACTGCCGCCGGATTTTTCGTACATCTGTGGGACTACATCCTCTGCTTTTCCTACATAAAATGATGCATTGTTTATATCATTTATGACTGCATTTCTCTTTGCGTTTTCGACTGCTTCAGGGACGATTTCAACTCCCACAACATTTGCCGAAGACTTAGCAAGAAACAGTGATATAGTTCCGATTCCGCAGTACAGATCCCAGACATTTTCAGAGCCGCTAAGCTGAGCGTACTCGAGCGCTTTGCCATAAAGCTTTGCCGTCTGTAACGGGTTGACCTGATAAAATGATTTTGGTGATATCTCGTATTTTATGTCACCTATGTAATCACATATATATTCAGGTCCGTAAATGCTAATAAGCTTGTCTCCCATTACAACGTTGGTGTTTTTCATGTTGACGTTAAGAGTTATTGAAGCAACGTGTGACCTTCTGTCTTCAAAAGTAACCTTTGTCAATGTATCTACAATCTTTGATTTTTGCTCATCGCTTAAATCTTCTTTGTTGATTACTATGCATATACCAATCTCTCCGGTTACCCATCCTCTTCTTATCATGACGTGACGGATAACACCGCTGCAGGTTGTCTCATCATAAGGCATAAAATCAGTAAGATTATCCTGCACCAGCTTTCTGAATGCGGAAATAATGTGCACGTTGGTCTTGTCCTGAATCAGACACTCCGGCGAATCTATTATGCTGTGGGTACGCTTTGCATAAAATCCGACTACTACATTGCCTTCTTTATCAAGGCCGACCGGAAATTGTGCTTTGTTGCGGTAGTTCCACGGACTGTCCATTGCAATAATCGGTTCCATGAGGTCTTTTGCATTCTCAACTTTACCGATTCTCGTAAGGCAGCTTATAACTTTTCTTTCTTTGAATTCAAGCTGTTTTTTGTACTTAAGGTGCTGCAGGGTACAACCACCGCATTTTCTTGCAACCGGACATCTTGGCTTAACTCTGTCGGCAGAAGGCTCAATTATCTTCATAAGTCTTGCGTAGCCATAAGTTGGATGAAGTTTTAAAATCTTTGCAATTATCCTGTCGCCAATGGCTGTGTCTTTGATAAATAAAGTGAGGCCGTCGTATCTTGCGACACCCTCACCTTCATTTCCCATATCTTCAATTGTAACTTCTATTTCATCATCTTTTTTCAGCATGTTTTACACTCCGGTCTTTCGAATATTTGACTCAAATAATCTGTTGTAGCCGAGCCATTCAGTATTGTCGCCGTTATTATCAAGTATTTCGGTAAATGTCTCAAGCTTTGCATCCGTGTTATCTGCCATTGAAAGCGCTACCGCCTCAACAAGTGCAGGCTTCTTAGGCGAACCGTATTCAAGCTCTCCGTGATGAGACAAAATGCAGTGGCAAAGTTCTGATTTGAGTCTTGCAGGGAATCCGTCAATACCATCCGCAAGGTCAGATGCAATCTTTGCGCCCATGTAAATGTGTCCAAGAAGCTGTCCGTCGTCCGTATAATCATTTGTCGGGAATGGTGATAATTCGTAAATCTTACCGATGTCATGCATCATTGCAGCGCAAAGGAGCAGATCCCTGTTAAGTACCGGATAATTAGCAGCCATATAATCGCACATTGCCGTAACCGAAACAGTATGCTCAAGAAGTCCTCCTACAAATCCGTGGTGGATTGATTTTGCAGCGGAATGTGAAACAAATCTCTTAGCAAATTCCTTATCCTCAACGAACTGCTTCTTAAGAAGCTTCTTAAGATATTCATTCTTCATGCTGTCTATGTAACCGGTAAGCTGTGCATAAAGCTTAGCCACATCTTTCTTTGTCTGAGGCATGTAATCAGCAGGAACATATTCTCCTTCCTGCGCTTTGCGAAGACGTGAAACATTAAGCTGAAGGTTACCCTGAAATGATGTTACCTGTCCATCTACGCACACAAAATCCATTGCTTCAAAATGGTCAATTCCGGATGACAAATCCCATATCTTTGTGTCAATTGTTCCTGTCTTATCCTGAAGAATAAGAGCGTCATAACTCTTACCCGCTTTAGTTTTTAATGTCTGTTTCTGTTTGCAAAGGTATATTTCCTTAACAACATCTCCCTCTCGTAAATCTGCTATATATCTCATATTTTTTCATATCCTCTCTTCTTATTTTTTTATATTTTCATTATCATTTTCTCTAAATAGTATACTAACGTTAATAATTATATGCAAGTTACGGTGTTATTTTATTTTCAGTCGTGTTACAATATTAGCAAAGTAACTATCAGACAATAGGAGTATGAAGTGAATAAAAAAGTTTTAACAACCCTTGAATATAATAAAATAACAAATATGCTTGCAGACATGGCAGGTTCTGCGGCAGGAAAAGAAATGTGTCTTAACCTCGTTCCGCATTCATCATCAGATGAAGCTTTAAGTGCACAGACTAACACCGGTGATGCACTTTCAAGAATATACAAGCATTCAGCATTATCATTTTCAGGACTTACCGACGTAACGGACCTTATCACGAGACTTAATGTTGGAGCTACACTCGGAATGGGCGAGCTTCTTGTTATTGCCCGTCTTTTGAATTGTGTTGCTGCAGCGATTGCATATAACACAAAAAATGAGGATGAAGAGCCGGATTCTCTTACTGAGATATTTGAAAATCTCGTACCTCTCACCACACTGAAAAATGATATTAACAGATGCATCATTTCAGAAGATACAATGAGCGATGACGCATCCTCTGAACTTAAGAGTATTCGTCGCGAAATTAAGCTTGCCAACTCGCGGATTCACGACAGGCTTCAATCGATAATTAATTCCCAAAGCAACAAAGATGCTCTTCAGGATTCAATAATTACAATGCGCAACAACCGCTACTGCGTTCCTGTTAAGGCTGAATACAGAAGTCGTATTCCGGGCATGATTCACGACCAGTCACAGACAGGCTCCACACTTTTTGTGGAACCACAGGACATCGTTAATCTTAACAACGAGATTTCATCTCTTGTAGCAAAGGAACATGCCGAGATTGAAAGAATTCTCGCCGTTCTCAGCAACAGCGCCGCTCTTGTCAGTAGTGATCTTGAAAATGATTACCGCCTTATGGTAAGGCTGGATTTCATATTTGCAAAAGGCAATCTTGCAAAGTCAATGAACGCTTCAAAACCTTTGATTAATAACGAAGGAATAATCAATCTCAAATCAGCAAGACATCCTTTAATAGACAACAAAAAAGTTGTACCGGTAGACATAAGACTCGGCGAGGATTTTACAATGCTTGTAATCACCGGACCTAACACCGGTGGAAAGACCGTATCACTTAAGACAACCGGTCTTCTTACACTTATGGGACTTGCAGGTCTTCATATACCGGCATTTGACGGTTCAAGCATATCGGTATTTGATGAAATATATGCAGACATCGGCGATGAGCAAAGTATCGAACAGAGCCTGTCAACTTTCTCATCACACATGGTCAATACAGTCAACATTCTTGACCAAGCGACGGATAAATCTCTTGTGCTTTTTGATGAATTAGGGCAGGGAACAGATCCTGTTGAAGGTGCTGCTCTTGCCGCATCAATCCTCTCATTTTTACATGAGAAAAACATCCGGACTGTCGCAACTACCCACTACAGCGAAATCAAGCTTTTCGCCCTGGATACTGCGGGAATAGAAAATGCATGTGCAGAGTTTGATGTTGAAACACTCTCTCCAACCTACCGACTTCTCATCGGAGTACCGGGTAAGAGTAATGCATTTTCAATCTCTTCAAAGCTCGGACTCCCAGGTGATATAATCGAAGACGCTAAGAAGCGAATCGACAGCAACGACAAGCATTTTGAGGATGTAATTACAGAGCTTGAAAACAGCAGACACAAAATTGAAGAAGAACGAAAGCTTCTAAATACTCTTATCGAGGATAACAATAAACTCAAAGAAAAACTTGCACTTCAACAGGATAAACTTAATGAACGCAAGGAAAAAATAATAGAAGAAGCCAACGAACAGGCAAGAAAAATTCTCGATGACACAAAGGAATATGCCGACAAGACACTTCGTACATTTCATAAGCTTGAAAAGGATTCGGATGTTTCCGATGCAATTCGCAAGATGGAAAATGAACGTAACGCAATACACGGCAAGATGAAAAAATCCGCAAAAAAAACTGCAACACCAAAACCTTCAAAGATTCATAAACCGGATGAATTTCATCTTGGTGATACCGTAAAAGTGGTAAGCATGAACACACGCGGTACGGTTCTTTCACTGCCTGATGGCAAAGGCAATCTGTATGTCCAGATGGGCATTTTAAGAACCAACGTCAATATTAACGATTTGGAATTAATCGACGAGGTTGTTATAACCGGTCCCGGAATAACAAAGACCGGTGGGGGAAAGATAAAGATGTCAAAGTCTCTTAATGTTTCAACGGAACTTAAGCTTATCGGCATGACCGTGGACGAAGCATTATCAGCCTTGGATAAATATTTAGATGATGCCTACCTTGCTCATCTTCCCGAAGTCACAATTATACACGGTCGCGGAACCGGCGCACTCAAAAATGCTGTTGCCGGCAAACTTAAGCGAACCAAATATGTATCGGAATTTCATGTTGACGAGCATAATTATGGTGCAACTATCGTGAAATTCAAGTAAAATAATAATAGCCACAACCATTTATGGAGGTATAAATATCATGTTGGAAAAACAAAGAATACTAATCGTAGACGATGATACAAATATTTCAGAACTTGTATCATTGTATCTTACAAAAGAAAGATTTGACACAAGGTGTTGTGATGACGGCGTCGAGGCACTAAAAGCCTTTAAAGAATACGATCCCGACCTAATCCTTCTAGACCTCATGCTTCCCGGCATGGACGGATATGAAATTTGCAGGGAAGTCCGCAAAACATCAAATATCCCTATCATTATGCTTTCTGCAAAAGGAGAAGTTTTTGATAAGGTGTTAGGCCTTGAGCTTGGAGCAGATGACTACATCATCAAACCTTTTGACACAAAAGAGCTTGTAGCAAGAGTAAAAGCGGTTCTTAGACGAACAACAGTAGTTAAACCTACTACTGAAGCCGAGGCAGAGGACATGCAGGGTGATTACATCAAATATCCTGATTTATATGTCAACATAACAACCTACACTGTCAAATATTTTGGCAACAGAGTCGAACTTCCGCCAAAGGAACTTGAGCTTTTGTATTTCCTTGCTTCTAACCCAAACCGCGTATACACGCGTGAACAGCTTCTTAGTAACATCTGGGGCTATGACTACATTGGCGATAACCGAACTGTTGATGTTCACATCAAGAGACTCCGCGAAAAATTCAAGGAACACGAAGCCTGGGCACTTTCAACAGTATGGGGAATAGGATACAAATTTGAACTGAAAGGCATGAACTAATGAAACGAAGTCTATTATTTAAACTTATACTTTGTTATATCATATGTATTTCCTTTATTTTTCTTATTATCGAGACGCTAGGCTCTTTCCTCTCAAAGCGCTCATTTGACAATTACGTGTTAAATGATATGTCAGAGGTGGGGCTTGCTCTTACCGATTCCTACGTGGCACCATATCTTGACAAGAAAATCAATGCCAACGATTTTAGAACAAAACTTAACAATTACGCACAATACACAAATCTCACAATATGGTTTGTAAATTCAAGAGGTGTTATTTCAATTGACACCAGTAATAACACTACCTTGGGGTCCAGAAATATATCTGAAGACGAACCTGATTTCCTTAGCTCATCTTCAGGAACAGAATTTTACAAACCAGGGTACATGGAGACGAACTCATACTATACAATTACACCATACACCTTAAATGAACAGCTATATTTTCTTGTTATATTCAAAAACAGTGATATTGCAGACCAGCACTACACGGACACCATGCTTTATCTTAATTTGCTGGGTGTGTTGTTCTGCCCTATAATACTTCTTGTATTCGTGCTCATTTACTTTCTTACCATCCACCCTGTTCATAAAATCACACAGGCGGCAAGCGAGTACAGTAAGGGACACTTCGATTATCCTCTTGAGATAAAAATGAACGATGAGTATCATGAGCTTGGAATGGCTATAAAATATATGGCCGGTGAAATGAATAACCTTGATGATTACCAACGTAAATTCATCGGTAACATTTCCCACGACTTCCGCTCACCTCTTACATCCATCAAGGGATACATTCAGGCGATTTTAGATGGTACGATTCCTAAAGACAATCAGGAAAAATATCTTAACATCATTTTATTTGAAACCGAGAGACTTAGCGGTCTTATGACGAATCTTCTTACTCTCAACAGTTTTGACCATAACAAAAAGCCGCTTGATAGAAGTAATTTTGATATTAACTACATAATCATGAAGACTGCGGAAACCTACGAAGGTGTATGTGTTAAGAAAAAAATTGAATTTGAATTTCATTTTGAAAATGACAAACAGATTGTATGGGCAGACCAGCCGCGTATACAGCAGGTTCTTAACAACCTTATCGATAACGCCTTAAAATTCAGCCCGTCGTATTCGAAAATCGAATTGTCAACCTACGAAAAAAACGAAAAAATATTTATCTCCGTTAAAGATTACGGTATAGGTATTTCAAGTAATTCAATCAATAAAATCTGGGAGCGTTTCTACAAGTCAGATACCTCAAGAGGTAAAGATAAAAAAGGTACCGGTCTTGGACTTGCAATAACAAAAGAAATTATTACTTCGCATGAAGAAAACATCGATGTAATAAGTACCGAAGGCGTGGGCACTGAGTTCATTTTCACGCTTCCGCCTAAACATCTTACAAAGGTAACATAGTTATAAGCGTAGCAATTAATATATTATATTTTAGAAAGAAGACGTATTATGATAAATATAGTTTTACATGAACCTGAGATTCCTGCCAACACCGGCAACATAGGGCGTACATGCGTAGCCTGCGGGGCAAGACTTCACCTGATTGGTCCGTTAGGTTTTCGCCTTGATGAAAAATCCGTAAAGAGAGCCGGCCTTGATTACTGGGACAAATTGGACGTAACAGTCTATGATGACTACAATGATTTTCTTGCAAAGAATCCCGGTGCAAAAATATACATGGCAACCACAAAAGGTCAGCATGTGTACAGTGATGTTTCATTTGAACCTGACTGTTATATAATGTTTGGTAAAGAAAGTGCCGGAATACCGGAAGAGATACTTGTGCAGAGTCCGGACACGGCTATAAGAATTCCTATGATTAACGACATACGCTCTCTTAATCTTAGTAACAGCGTTGCCATAGTCCTGTACGAGGCACTTCGTCAAAATAATTATTTTCAGATGCAGCGAATCGGACAGCTGCATAGATTAAAGTGGTAGTCTTCTTATGAAGCTACCACTTTATATAATTCATCCACAGATGGTTGTTCCAAATATCTTTTATCATCCCCGTTAACAACAACTTTATCGTTATTGTCTGTAAATCTGCCTATAACGGCTGCACCGATTCCCTCCCCGGCAAGCACATCAACCATGGCATTGCCGTTAGGTGTAACTATTACCATGGAGCCGCTTGATATAAGCATATACGGATTGATATCCACATAGTTACATATCTCAACAGTCTCCTGTCTTATAGGTATTTTCTTAAGATCGACTTCTATTCCGTAACCGGCAGCACTTGATATCTCCCAAAGTGCACCGAATATTCCGCCTTCAGTAACATCATGCATGAAAACAGCACCGTTATCCGCTGCCACTCTTCCTTCATGCACAACCGAAATATCATTAACAAATCCCTTTGCAGTCTCTACAAGCTGTTTTGGGAAATGTTCTTCTAATTCTTCCTGCTTTTCAGACGCAATTATTGATGTTCCCTCAAGTCCTACAGACTTTGTAACAACAATTTCATACCCCGGCTTTATATTATCGGAAGATAACATTTTGTCTTTTTTAATCTTACCGATTCCTGCAACCGACAGTACAATTTTATTAACAGCATCCGTAACTTCAGTATGACCGCCCATGACTTCCATGTTAAGCTTACGGCATTCATCATCCATTTCCTTCATTACAGCCTTTATCTGCGATTCTTTAATACTTACAGGCAGCAATGCCGTAACCATTAACCCAACAGGAATTGCGCCGTTAGAAGCAAGATCATTTGCCGTCACATGAACTGCCAGCTTTCCTATATCCTTGCTTGCGCCGGTTATAGGATCGCAACTCATAACAACAAGCTCGTCATTACCTAAGTCTGCCACGGCACAATCAAGACCTACTCCGGGTGGAATAAGAACCTCCTGCCTTCTGTGGGTAATCATCTTAAAGACGGATCTCTTTAACACGTTTTCAGGTAACTTTCCAATCTTCATAGGTTCCTCCAAATAACTTTAATTTTAAGTGACCATATGATATATTTAGAATATGTAGCTTCCTAAAAGAGGTATTACCATAGCAGCAACAAGAATGACTGCAATTACTATTGTTATTGTTCTTCTACCTTTTTTAGAATACATTTTCTGCATTAATCCCATGATTGTCCTCCAATTCCGGAGCGATAACATATAATAACCTCAGAACGCTCCACCTCTGAGGAATAACAACAAAACATTGAGCACTTACGCTCAGAAAGAGATTATCATGCCAATATTTTTTAGTTTATTTATCATATTCTGTGTATGGTTGTCATACGAAATAAAGAAAAGCAACCGTCTCGAAGCATCCTACAAAGAAGATTTTCTAAAAAAAGAACACGAAGCCAATCTGACACGCAGACAAAGCACCGATTCTCTTGAAAGAATAACTTTACCTGACAATATTGTCTTTCATCCTGACAATCCAACACTATCACCAATTGAAAACAAGATTAAAGAAACATTTGAACATGAAATCATAAACTTAACCGGCTATTCCAACACCGATCTAAAGCTTGAGTTCGGAAGAGCAAATCTTGATTATCTGTCTGCCTGCGACGGATATTTTACACGTCTTGTAACCTTACTTAAGGATTGGTGCATACAGCTTCAGTCCCTCGGACTTGACGCCGACTGCAGGGATGTGCTTGACTTTGCAATAGACATCCGCTCAGACAACACCGATATATTCCTTATGCGCGCCGGTTACTACATTAATGATAACGAGGCAGATAAAATCAATATGCTTATATCTGTTGCAGCTTCGCTCAACACACTTAACAGCAGGCTTATCGCTGATAAATTAAGTGCTCTGCTCATAGACAGCGTCACCGTCTGACAGCTTTGCATCCTTGATTTCCGACTATATTGACATAGAAATCATTTTATGACATTTATACGGTTCAATCAAGGGGTTTTGACGAGATTTTTTAATCCCTTATAATTTTTTAAGATTTTCTTGAATTTTTCTCTTGCAATTTAATAAAAAATATTATATACTATATCTCGCGTTGAGAAATCAATACAAACTGAATATTAGGACACATGCGGGTGTAGTTCAATGGTAGAACACTAGCCTTCCAAGCTAGATACGTGGGTTCGATTCCCATCACCCGCTCTTAAAAATCCCT
>CACXFB010000103.1 GCA_902766825.1 uncultured Lachnospiraceae bacterium | reverse complement strand
TGCTTTTCAATTCTTTTCACTTCCAGTTGTAATCTGCCGCCGCCTTTTACAACTGCTTTTCAATTCTTTTCACTTCCAGTTGTAATTTACCGCCGCCTTTTACAACCTAATTTCAATTTCTTAATTCTCTTTTGTTTATCACTTCCAGTCTTAAAATATTATCACCTAAAACAATACCTACTCAATTTAGACTATAACCTTTTACTTCCTTCAGAGGATTTTATTGTAAAATAAAACAGTCTAAGGAACAACAATCCTTAGACTGAATTTTAAAATTTTAAAATAAAAGTTGTAAAACAATCTACTTTTGTTTAACGCCTCCTCCATCAGGCATGTGTTATTGCCTGCATCATATACTCATCGTCGCTGCTTTCTTCAAAGAATTGTCCCTTAGCAAAAAATGTTGTGTCCTCTTCATGAAGCTCACTTTTTTCAAATCCGCCTGCATCCTTTGGTGTAAAGCAAAGAACAACTTTCTTAACATTCGCGCCAAAAGCAGCTATGACTTCATCTATACTTCCTTCTCC
Organism: uncultured Lachnospiraceae bacterium; assembly: GCA_902766825.1. Taxonomy (GTDB): domain Bacteria; phylum Bacillota; class Clostridia; order Lachnospirales; family Lachnospiraceae; genus CACXFB01. The sequence continues at coordinate 3,469 of CACXFB010000103.1, read as the reverse complement.
GATTATTGCATGAAGAATCAATTCATTATCTTCAATCTCCGCAATAACATAACTGTCACATTCTGCAATATAATACACATTTTCAGTCATAAACTGCGACAGATAAAACATGTAAAGTCCGGTGTTATCAACCATGTACATCTGACTGTTCTGTGGTCTTGATTCAATAATCTCAACCATCTTGTCAAAGTCACTTTTATCCTTCATCGAAACCTTTGTGGTCTTATCATCACCTGTTACAGTCACTTCTTTCAAATACTGATATTCCTTGGCTTCCTTAAATCCGAACTTAGGATAAAAATCGAGTACCGAGTCGTTGGCATACAGATAAATTCCGTCCACTTTACCTTCATAGTCTCTTAAGACTTCTTCCATAAGTGCACGGGCATAACCTTTACCTCTGCAATCTGAATCAGTCATGATAGTTCCAAGCTGGATAAGCTTAACCACCTTCCCCTTATAATTCATATTGCAGGTATTGACCGACACATTTGATACAACCTCACCGTCAACAACAACAGAATACGGATTATAATTATCCTTCCAGAATCCGTTCTGATACCAGTTTTCAAAGCTAAGTCCAAATGTTTTCTGCGCAAGCCTGTTAAATGATGCCCTAAGTTTATCATTATCTCTGTAGTTTTTCATTATACACAAACTCATATTATCCTCCTTAGTCAAATTCAGGAACATTTCCGTCTTCTTAATATTCTGTAGATTGTTTTTTCTGATAAAGAATAGACTTTTGCTAATTCTGTTACAGTAGTGCCCTTATCATATCTATTGGCAATCTCACTGTTTCTTGAATTATAATACTGCTTCGTAGCAGTATTACTTCCCCAATCTTTTTTCTCTACGCACGGAATATAAATACTCGTCCCACTTATATATTGTTGAATAACTTCTATTAATTCTTTTGGTAAAATATCTTCTGCTTTTTTATAGCTCATTAAATCCTCCATTCTATTTTTGGATTCATCTGAGCTTAATTCGATTGTATTTTAAGCCCAGATTACTGAGCAATAACATATCTTTTCATATAAAAATCTCCTTTCTGTCTCTTATAAAATTTATAATATCGCTAACGATGAAGATTTACAATCTCATCTTTGATTCTAATAAAAATTGCGCAATTCAACCTGTGGTTGAATTATTTTGCAGCATTTAATCCCAATACGAACTTACCAAATCCCAAAATTGATCTGTGGAATTATGATTAGCCAGATAATCAATCATATACTGCTGCGTTTCCTCATTTCGATGGTTCAGCATTTCTTGTATTGCACTTTTTTGTGCCGCCTTAATATAATACTCATCTTCTTCATTCAGTATCATTTTTGCAACACTATATGCTTCTTCTTTACTGTACTCATACAGATATTTCATTAGGTAATTTAACTTAATCGCACTTTCTTCATTACACGCTGAAATAAGAGACTTCGCATATTCTATAGCATCCGCTTTAATATCAATCCCTTTACTTTTTATCTTACCTATAGTTTCTAATGTTGGAAAACTGTTAATATAATATTTTGGCAAGTTTCTACCAGTCAAATTATACAATTGTAAATTAATATTTTTTTCTCTAACTACAGATTCACGCCTATAATCTTTTAATTTTGCCCCAGCCCCTGCATCAATCGTTATATCTGAAAATCTTACTATATCTAACAAAGTATTCCCATCAACATAATCTACTCCCTTAGCAAAATGATATCCGGTAGCTGAAATAATTGTGAGACAGCTAATTTTTTTCCCTAGTGCCGATGCTGCACAAGCTTTATGATGCCCATCAAGAAGTGCACAAATAAAACCTCTCTCATAATAAGCAAGCCCTCTTGGAGGATTACTATTATCCTTCATCATTTTGATATATTCATCCACTCTGTCTTCGTTGATTAATTCACTCGATTGAGTTGGATAAATATACGCCGGAAACCCATCTACACAACAGTACGATTCTGAGTCATAATACTCTTCACATGTTGTTACATTATAAGTTAATTCATTTGGTACGGAATAAAAAAATGTACCTTGTCCGTCCGATGGAAAAAGAGGTACATCTGCCAACACATAATATCCGTCATCTAACAGCCCCAACAATGGTTTTATACTCTTAGCAGAATCTATAATTCCTTTATATCCCATGTTCATACATTCCCGTACTCTCTGCAATTCTTGTGAATGAATATTTTCTATCCCGTATCCGGTTGCTAACATACCCTCGCAAGTTGGACATATAGGATACTTCCCCTGAATTATAGGTTTATCATTCAACAGTAATTGTGAAGAAACTAAATACTCTTCATCCTCTCCACTAACTCGGTGTGTCAATGTTCCCCTGCCATTTTTAACACATATTAAAACCGCTTCGTCGCACCATTCAATCTCGTCAACATTGATGGACTGAACAATTTGTACATCGGTTTTTTTTATACTATTAAAGAATTTCATCTTCGTTGCCCTCCCTAGGCAGATTCTACTTTTTATTGCATACCATTACGTCATATCAGATATTTCTCTGTAAACTGCTTAACTATCTCCATATCTATTACTGAATTAGATGTTTCAAACGTCAAAATCAGATTCTCTCCGGGAACTATTCCATTTTTCTCATATGACTCAATCTTCATCACTGCTGTTCTTGCATATTCGGGATTATCCATCATCCCTTCATGCTCCCAATATATTTCTTTCCCTGTTCTGGGTGATATAAATGTAAAATCCGGATATACAACACCATATGTTTTTAATTCTAACGGACACTCATATTTATATTTCACGCCTCTTAACTCAAAGTAGTCCGCCATGATTTTTTCTGTTTTGGAACGAACACGTAAGCCACTATTCGTTCTTATAACAGGTGCATCGCTCGTAAATGACTTTCCCTCATATGGTTCACTCATCCATAATTCCAACTTCTGTTCAAAGGTAGGTTCAACCGGGTCGATTAGTTTTCTTCGCTCCGGATGCTCAGATAAATACAAGTTATCAATTTCATTGTTTTCGTAGTCGCTCAAAACCCTGTTTATTTGAGATATACGCTTTTTCACACACTTTAATACTCTTTGGTCATAATTTTTTTGAACCAACTGTTTGACTAATTTAATTTCTTTTTTAGGCAAATATACAGCTTTGCCATCCTTAAAGTAAAAATACTGAACAACTCCATTACTTTTCCCTAATTGAAGTTTTCCTTCCGGAACATCTTTAAGTCTGTCCTCAAGCTTGTACATAATACCAGACAATCGTTCTCTTTCTTCTGCTAATTGTTCTTTACTAATCATTTCAATCTCCTCCCTTCAGGTAATAATACTTGTTTTGAACTTTTACTTGTCTTGCAATTATACTTGTTGATGTTAATTTACTTGAGATTTGTTGATTTTTCTTTCTCCCTAGTAATTTCTTTTGATATACTACTAGAGATTTTCCTGTTTTTCTTTCTCCCTAGTAATTTCTTTTGATATAC
>CACXFB010000102.1 GCA_902766825.1 uncultured Lachnospiraceae bacterium | reverse complement strand
AAGGAGTAGTTATTGAAATTCAGTTGTAAAAGCAGGAGCAAGATTACAACCGGAAGGAAGAGTTATTGAAATCCAGTTGTAAAAACAAGAGCAAGATTACAACCGGAAGGAGTAGTTATTGAAATTCAGTTGTAAAAGCAGGAGCAAGATTACAACCGGAAGGAGGAGTTATTGAAATCAGGTTAGAAAGTAGAAAAATCCATACATATAATTGACATGTTCCAATGAAAAAACGGTACTTCCCAAAAAAATAAGGCACGCCCCATGGCAGTGTCTCGCACGCGACCTTCTGCCGGAGGCAGGGGAGCGTAAGAGATATCTGACATGAGGGCGTGCCGGGGGTTCATGAGGGCATGCCGGTTATGTGGAAGATTTAATTATTATTCAACATAAATTTGTTTATGACATGTAATATTCCGTCGTTGTCGTTCGAGAGGGTGATATAATCTGCAGCTTCCTTTACGACGGTCTGGGCGTTCTCCATTGCTACGCCAAGGCCGGCATATTCGATCATTGAGATGTCATTGAAGCCGTCGCCGCAGCAAATCATTTCGTCCTTGGTCATGCCGATGGCAGATAAGAGCTTCATGAGGGAGTGGGCTTTGTTGATGCCACTTGGCATTACTTCGAGGAAGAACCCTTCGGAGCGGTAGATACTCAAGTATTCGTGATAGTAGTTTTTGAGAGCTTTTTCCACATCGTTAAGTTCGTCGGGTTCTGCGGTGAAAATTACTTTGTGGAGTGGAAAGCCTATTGTTTTTACGAAATCATCGGTTTCGTAGAGTGGGAGACCTACGATTTTTGATTCGAATTTGGCATATTCATTGCATCCGTTGCCTGAGTACATGCGGTCAGCTGCGTGGGCTACAATCGGTATGTTGTATTTGATTGAGAAATCATTGAGTTCAGGGATGACGTGGGTAGGCAGAGTCTTTTGGTACATTGTCTCCATAGTCTGGCAGTTGATGATCTTTGCGCCGTTAAATGAGAGAATGTAGCTGCCGTACTTATCAAGTTCAAGTTCTTTGGCGATTGGCATGACGCCCGGGGTTGGGCGGCCACTTGCCAGAATTACTTTATAGCCTCTTTTTTGAATTTCAATTAATGCTTCACGGGTTGGAGGTGTTATTTCTTTTTTTGAATTTGTAAGTGTTCCGTCAAGATCAAGGGTAATTATTTTGTATGCCATGTTTTATCCTTTCTTTATCTTATATGTTTGTTATGTAAAAAGACTTTTGTAATAACTGTTATTATATATTTCAAATTGTTTGGCTTATGCCAATAATCTATGGTTTTCATCCATTAAATCATCTATTGTTCTTATCCTTTAAATAAGCTGATGTTTTATTCATTAAACAAACTATTGTTTTTATCAATTAAATAATCCATTGCTGGTATCCATTAAACAAACTATTGTTTTTATCAATTAAAAAATGTCGTACCACACAAGGTGATACGACATTTAGTATACATAAAATATGGTTTTTATGCAAATTCTTCTTTATCGCCGTCTTTATAGGTTCCGCAACCACATTTTCCAATGTACTTTGCGTTAATTTTACCACATGTAGGGCATGTCCATGAATTTGCCATTGCAGATTCGCCGTTAATAGGAGCAGAGCCTTTTGGTTCTATTCTTATTGTCTTGGTGTCATCCATTGAATTATTTAAGAGCTTTTCGTTGTAGGCAGCTTTCTTTGAAGACTTAGCTGATTTGGATGCTTTTGAGTGTTTTAACGGAAGATCTTCGCTAAGAGAAGTATTCATTGCATCTGTTATAGTCTTTGTAATTGAGCTGGTAATGCTCTTAAGTGATGATTCACTGCCATCTGCTGATTTTGTATTTGATTTCTTGCTAGAGCTCTTCTTAGATACTGTTTTCTTATCAGCATCTTTCTTTGCTATGGCATCTTTTTTTGCAACACTCTGGATTTCAATTTCCTCGGCAGGAACAGGAGTGTAGTTTTCAGGTATGTGAGCGCCACATCCGCATATTCCGACAAAGCCTCCGTTAATCTTGCCGCACAGGGGACATTTCCATGCAGATTTCATGGCTGATTCACCATCTTTGATCTGCTTCCCTTTTGGTTCGATTCGCTTTGTGTCTACCATATCTTCAGGGGAGAGGTTTGCTGCAGCTCTCTGAGCGGCTGTTACATGGTCGTCAACCTCTTCCTTATCGTCCGGATCCTCGTAATCATCGGATACAGAACGTTTAATTGCTTTAACTGTTTTTACTACAACCGGTTTAAATGTATTAACAAGGTCGTTCATTGATGGAGCAACCATGTTGTGTCCATAAACAATAAGGTTGTCTGTCTCAGCTTCAGGTGCCTCGCTAAGTCTTGCTGAGGCAACTTCTGTGTTGCTAAGTGGTGTGTAAAATTCAGGTATATGAGTTCCGCAACCGCAAATACCTACGAACTCACCGTTAATCTTGCCACATGTAGGGCATTTCCAAGCAGCTTCCATGGCAAATTCGCCATCTTTGATCTGTTTACCCTTTGGTTCTATTCTTATGATTTCCTCATCATCATCGATGACAACTTTTTTCTTGTTAGATGGTGCTGTGAAATGAGTTGCCTCGTTATTATCTGTGTCTGCCATTGATGAACCTGTATCAATCGGTGCATATGTAATATGCTTTGCAGGCTGAGCCGAAGCTGTATTGTTAGCCGAAGCACTGTTATGTGGCTGAACAGGTGTATGTGGCTGAACAGGTGTATGAGGCTGAACTGATGAGTGAGGCATAACAGAAGATCTTGTCTGTTCCGGTGCCTTTGCAACAGGCTCGTCTTCATTAATTTCTGTTACAAACTGAACCGGTTTTTGAGGTTTTACCGGTGCTGCAGGTTTTTCATCTACAGGTGTCTGTGCTACAGGTGCTGTATCTTTTGGAAGATTTGGAAATACTGTTACGTTTGAAGGCGCTTTTGTATTTGGTGCATAATAAGGTTCAAGTATTTCGTCATCATCAAATGGAACAGCAAATTTGCTGCTATGTACAGTTTCTTTAGGTTCTTCCTCAGCATGAGCAACTGTTTCTTCAACCTTAGCAACAGGTTCCTCAACCTTAGCAACAGTCTCTTCAACCTTAGCAACAGTCTCTTCAACCTTAGCAGCAACTTCCTCTTTAACATATTCTTTTGCAGGTGCCTGTGGAAGAGGGTTCTCTTTTGCAGGTGCCTGGCTTACCGGTAATATCTTTGAGGAGGGAATATCATCACTCTGAGAAGATATGTCTTCAACGTCAGATGCGGTAACTTTTGTTTTTGAAGTACCTTTCTGGCCGGCTTTTGAAGATACTTTACTATTCTTAGAGGATGATTTTCTTGTTGTGCTAACCTTCTTTTCTTCTGATTCTTCTCGTGTAATTGTGTTTTCAGGAGCTGTCATGAAAGCAGCAATTGAAACTTTTGTTGAAACCGAATCAATAAATTTTTCTAAGTTTTTGTATTTTTCACTGCCATAGAAATGTCTTAATGCAGTTGGGTTTTTGAAAGATATGATGAAAGCAACATCAAAATCAGTTGAAACATTACAATTATAACCGAACTCTGCGCTTACAAGACCGCCGGTCTCTTCAGCTACTGCGAGAAGTTCTTCTCTAAGCTGATCGATGTTGTCGTCTGACTCATCATTTTCATAAACTTTCAATAACATTACGTGTTTGATCATCATCTATCCCACCATTTCAAATATAAAATTTTATATTCTATTATAACATTTTAAAAATGGCCGAACAATGCGATATAACACCAACTTTATCCATGTTTTATTGTGCAAACATCCTAGTTATGCGTAAAACAATGTAGGGTTTTTATAAAAGTGGGGCAATTAATTTAAGCAGTGTGCCCTGTATGCGGGTTGGTATGTTGATTCTTTTAATGTAGTCCTCTGTGATTTCCTCGCATCTTTTCAAAGTCTCGTTAAAATCATCTTCGACGTCACCAACTGTTGCGGTCTGACAGAAGAATGCGCCGCATTCAAAATGGAAGAAAAGACTTCTAAAGTCGAAGTTCTGGGTGCCGACTATTGCCGCCTTATCGTCACTGACGATTGATTTTGCATGCACAAAACCGGGTGTATAGTGATAGAGTTTTACTCCGGAGCGTACAAGCTGCGGGTAAAAACGGTATGCAATGGCACGACAGTAGTTCTTATCCTGGATGCCCGGAAGAATGATTTTTACGTCCACACCACGCTTTGCTGCGTATTCGAGAGCATTTAACATGTTGTCGTTAGGAATAAGGTATGGAGTGTAAATGTGCACATAGCTTTTAGCCTTGTTGATAATATCAAGGTAGAAGTTAAGTCCGAGGTGCTCGCCGGTGTATGGATTGTCGCCGTAAGGAATGACAAATCCCCTTGCATTGTACTGTTTTGTGCAAAGGAAATTGCGGATGTCATCTATCTCGGTTTTACCAAAATTCCAGTTTTGCAAAAACATTGCACTGAAGCTGCACACCGCGTCGCCCTTTATCATAACGGCGGTGTCTTTCCAGTGACCGAATAGTTTTTTCTGGTTGATGTATTCATCGGAAATGTTGATGCCGCCGGTAAATGCTGTGTTGCCGTCCACAATAAGTATTTTTCTGTGGTCGCGGTTGTTCTGGATTGAAGTCAAAAGAGGGCGTATCGGGTTAAATATCTTAAACTGGATTTTTGAATCCGCAAAATTGTTAAGATATCTGAAAGGAAGATGGAGAACCGAGCAGGTTCCATCGTAAATGACACGAACATCGACGCCTTTGTTTGCTTTTGCCTCAAGAATATCGAGAATCATTTCCCACATGTAGCCTTCTTCAATTATGAATGATTCAAGGAAAATGAATTTCTCAGCTTTGTTGAGTTCTTCGAGCATTCTGTGAAAAGCAGGTTCGCCGCTGCTGAAATATTTTACATATGAGTTGTCGTAAATGGGATAACTTCCGTATTTATAAGAATAGTGAGCAAGATTGTAAAGCTCGGGATTAGTGATTTTCAGTTTCTTGATAAGAGACTGGTCACAGGAAGTTGAAGTGGAGATGTACTCGCCAACTTTTTTGTATCTGTGTCTGTATATCGCCGGCATCGGCTGGTATTGCATGAACAGGTAAAAAAGTATGCCAAAGATAGGTATTGTGGCAATAGGAACTATCCAGCCGATTTTGACTAGAGCGTCGGAATCGCTGTTGATAATTACGATGATAGTTAAAAAGGATATTCCCACAATCCCCATGTACATATATATAGTGTAGTTGGCAAGCCAGTTAAACATGGCCATGAGCACCACAAATTGAAGGAATACAGAGAGACCTAAAACTGTGGCGCGGCTGAAAACTATCTTAAATAATCGTTTTATAAATCTATTCATCTAAAAAAATGCCTTCCGAATAAATGGTAATGATATCAGGGCAATACAAGGCTAGATATCATGAAGCTGCTACTGGCGGCCGGAATGTCCGAAACCTCCGTCACCTCTTACGGTATCCCCAAGTGTATCTGTCTCGATAAATTCAGCTGTAAGATATGGTGTGATTACAAGCTGCGCAACCCTCTCGCCTGCAAGAACTGTCTGAGGTTCTTTTGAATGATTAAAGAGGGCAACTTTAACTTCACCTCTGTAATCGCAGTCAACAACGCCTACTTTGTTGGCAGGTGCAAGACCTTTCTTGCTTGCAAGACCGCTTCTTGCATATATTAAACCTGCATATCCGATTGGAAGTTCAAGTGCTATACCGGTAGGAATCATGAACATTTCTCCGGGAGCGATAGTGATGTCCTCGTCAAGACATGCGTACAGGTCGGCACCTGCGGCAAACGGTGAACCATATGCAGGGATAACTGCTTTGTCATTAAGTTTCTTTATATTAACTTTAACAGGTTGTGTCTGTGAATTCATTTTTAATTACCTTTCTTTATATGATTATTATATTCATAAATATTGTATAGTATTGAAAATGATTTAATCAAATAAGAGATTAATGGAACCGGATTCTAAAGATTCTTTGACAAGAATCGTTCTCTGGTTGGAAGATCCTTTGAATTTGAGCATAAGATCTTTCTTTTCCTCGATAAAACGACCGTCCACAAGAACGTCGATGTAGGAGAGGAGTTCACCGGTAAAATCATATTCTTTTAGCATTTTGTCACAAATCTCTTTGTCAAAAAGATATCCGGTAAAGCACCAGATATTTTTATTAGGAAACTCTTCTTTAACTCTCTTAACAAGAGGAATGAGAGCCGGCTGGTTGGCAGGGTCAAAAGGTTCCCCACCTAACAGGGTGAGACCGGCGATATAATCCGGTCTCATTGTATTAATTATGTATTCTATTGTTGCGTCCGTAAAAGGCTGTCCGTAATTGTAGTCCCATGTGGCTTCGTTAAAGCAGCCTTTACAGTGATGAGGACAACCGCTCACAAAAAGTGTTGTACGTATTCCCGGACCGTTGGCAACATCACATTCTTTTATCACTGAATAGTTCATTTTAAAGATGAAGAACCCTTTCTTTAATCTCCTGTGTACGTCCCTGATTCCAGAACTGTGTTCCGATATATCCGCAGGTACGTCTTGCAACGTTCATTTTATCCTGATTGCGGTTACCGCAGCTTGGACATTCCCAAATGAGTTTGCCGTGAGGGTCGGTGATTATGTTAATCTGTCCTGTGTATCCGCAGCACTGGCAGTAATCACTCTTTGTGTTGAGCTCGGCATACATGATATTTTCATATATATATTTCATGACAGATAAGATAGCATCAAGGTTATCTTTCATGTCAGGAACTTCAACATAGCTTATGGCACCACCAGGAGAAAGAGCCTGGAACTGAGCTTCGAATTTGAGCTTGTCAAATGCGTTGATTTTCTCAGTTACATGAACATGATAGCTGTTAGTAATGTAATTTTTATCTGTAACACCTTCGATAATACCAAAACGCTTCTGAAGGCATTTTGCAAACTTATATGTAGTTGACTCAAGCGGAGTACCGTAAATACTGAAAGCAATGTTTGTCTCGGCAGCCCATTTTGCGCAGGCATCATTAAGCTTCTTCATGACTTCAAGGGCAAATGGTGTTGACTGTGGGTCAGTGTGTGAATTGCCTGTCATGTAGCGTGTACACTCGCAAAGACCTGCGTATCCGAGTGAGATAGTTGAGTATCCGCCGTAAAGGAGTTTGTCGATAGTCTCACCTTTTTTAAGTCTTGCAAGGGCACCGTTTTGCCAAAGGATAGGAGCTACATCAGAAATAGTACCTTTAAGTCTGTTATGACGGCACATGAGTGCTCTGTAGCAAAGTTCAAGACGTTCATCGAGAATCTCCCAGAACTTATCCATATCTTTTTGAGAAGAACATGCAACATCTACGAGGTTAAGTGTAACAACACCCTGGTTGAAACGGCCGTAGAATTTGTATTTATCTTCTTCATCTTTATATACGGTAAGGAATGAACGGCATCCCATACATGGATAGCAGTTGCCTTCCTTTAATTCATGCATAACTTTCTCTGAAATGTAATCAGGAACCATACGCTTTGCAGTACATTCTGCGGCAAGCTTTGTAAGGTGCCAGTATTTTGAACCTTCGGAAATGTTATTTTCCTCAAGAACGTAAATGAGCTTAGGGAAAGCAGGAGTGATGTAAATTCCTTTTTCATTCTTAACACCGGTGATACGCTGTTTTAAAACTTCCTCTATTACAAGTGCAAGGTCGTCTCTTGTCTGTCCCTCAGGAACTTCGTTAAGGTACATAAATACTGTTACGAAAGGCGCCTGTCCGTTAGTAGTCATAAGAGTGATGACCTGATACTGGATCATCTGTACACCACGGTTGATTTCCTCAAGAACACGCATCTCTGCAATCTTGTTGATTTTTTCTTCGTCAAGAGGAATACCTGACTCTTCAAATTCCATACGTACACGTCTGCGGAATTTGAGACGGCTTATCTGTACGAAAGGAGCAAGATGAGCAAGGGAAATGCTCTGGCCGCCGTACTGTGAGCTTGCTATCTGGGCAATACTCTGTGTGGCAATATTACATGCTGTCGAGAAGCTGTGTGGTTTCTCAATCATTGTCTCGCTGATGATAGTTCCGTTCTGAAGCATATCTTCAAGGTTGACAAGGCAGCAGTTGTGCATATGCTGTGCAAAATAATCCGCATCGTGGAAATGAATTACACCCTGCTCATGAGCATTAACTATATCAGGCGGAAGAAGAAGTCTCTTGGTGATATCTTTACTTACCTCACCTGCCATGTAGTCACGCTGTACGCTGTTGACAGTAGGATTCTTGTTGGAATTCTCCTGACGAACTTCTTCATTATTACATTCAATAAGAGACAAGATCTGTTCATCTGTAGAATTAGACTTACGAACAAGCGCACGCTTATATCTGTAAGTAATATACTTACGGGCAACCTTGAAAGCACGGTAGTTCATAATCTGCTCTTCCACAAGATCTTGTATCTCCTCCACGCTAAGTGAGCGGCTTACGCTCTGGCACATCTCCTCAACGTTGTGAGCAATCTCATTAATCTGCTCCGGAGAAAGACGCTCGTTAGGAGTGACCTCCTTATTAGCCTTAGATATAGCAAGTATTATCTTATCTATATCAAATGTTACTTCAGTTCCGCTTCTTTTAATAATCTTCATCTTAGTAAACCCACCTTCGAGTATAAATTTGGTAAACCCACCTTCGGTTACAATTTTGGCGAACCCATTTACGATTGATTGAGAATAATTGGGTTCGGGTTAGATTATAGCACTAACAAAATCATTAGACAACTAGATATTGTGTTTTTATAAAAAAACATTCTTTTAGCGGCACAAAATCTAGCTGTCAAAATTGTCTGATAATTATAAAAATGACGCTTGAATTCTGTGCGTAAATAAATGTATTTTGATGATTAAAAAAAATGAGTGCATTTTTATGCGGGGTATGTTATACTAACAATGTTGTTTCAAAAATTGCGGGACATAATATAAGATGTTTCCGAAAGAAAATAGATGTTGATTAATTAAGTAAAATTAAGTATTTTTATCAAGTATTGAAAGGAAGTGCTCACGATGAAGAAGCTTATACTCGTTACTTCTCCACCGGCATGTGGAAAAACATTTATATCAAGAGAGATTTCAAAGGCATTAGATCATATTGTTTATTTGGACAAGGATACACTTATTCCATTGTCAAAGCAGATTTTCCTTGTTGGTAATGCAGAGTACAACAGAAGTTCTGATTTCTTTGAGGAATATATAAGAAATCCTGAATATGATGTTATAGTAGATCTTGCACTTGAGGCACTTGACTATGACAGCAAGGTTCTTATCAATGCACCATTTACAAGAGAGCTTCGTGATAAGGCATACATGAAGGAACTCAAGGGAAGACTTGCCAAGAAGGGTGCTGAACTTATTGTTGTCTGGGTTGAGACAGACGTTGAAGTATGTCACCAGAGAATGATTGACAGAGCATCAGACAGAGATACATGGAAACTTGAGAACTGGGATGAATACATAAGCAGATGTAATTTCGACAGACCTACAGAGATTGATGATCCTGAGTGTGTTGACAGACTTCTTGTATTTAAGAATTCATCACAGAAAGAGTTTGAGGAATCAATCAAGTATATAATTGATGAACTTAACGGGGACTAATACGCGGATATTTTAATACTGATAACATTTTTTTGCTGATAATTTCTATTCGATTGAACGGTAATTATCAGCATTTTTTATTTTTCATATTATTATATGATATAATAGGTAATTATATTTGATGATAACAATTTTACAGCGAATGAAATATATTTGGAGGATACGATTATGCAGATAAGAGAACGAATCGGTAAGGCACTTGGTAATGAGGCACCGGATATGGTTATTACGGGTGCAGGAGTGGTAAATGTTTTTACAGGCGATATAAGTTATGAAGATGTGGCTATATCAGACGGAATCATTGTCGGAGTCGGTGACTACAAGGATTTGTGTGACAATGTTATTGATATGGAAGGAAAATATGTGATGCCGGGCTTTATTAACGCCCATTGTCATGTGGAAAGTTCCATGGTAACGCCACGCAACTATGCGCTTGCGGAGCTTGCGTGGGGAACAACTACCATAATTACCGACCCGCATGAAATCGTAAATGTTGCCGGACATAAGGGCGTTGAGTACGTGCTTTCGCAGGCTGCATGCTCGCCGGTTAACTACTACGTAGCGCTGCCTTCCTGCGTGCCAGCCACATCATTTGAAAATGCGGGAGCAGTGATGCTTGCAAAAGATCTGGCAAAGTACAAGGATAATCCTGATGTAATCGGTCTTGGTGAAATGATGAATTATGTCGGGGTAAATTACTGTGACAACGATGTTATTGATAAAATAGAAGCATTTGACGGCAGAGTTATTGACGGACATGCACCGGGACTTTTAGGAAGAGCCCTTAACGCATACACTATTGCCGGAATTGACACGGAGCATGAATGTGTAACTTACGAAGAGGCTCTTGAGAAAGCAAGACGCGGACTTGCGATTCTGGTCCGTCAGGGAAGTGCATCAAAAAATGAAGAGGCGATTCTTAAAGGTTTTATTAAGAACGGAAATTCAACCTTTAACCTCGCATTTGCAACAGATGACAAGCACCTTTACAACATCAATGAAGAAGGAACGATAAGATATAACGTGCTGCTTGCGATAAAGCTTGGAATGGATCCTGTTGAGGCAATCCAGATTGCAACAATCAACGCCGCAAGAATATACGGGCTGAAAAAATGCGGTGCCATTGCGCCGGGATACAAGGCAGATATTGTGGTTGCAGATAATTTTGATGATTTCAATATTGACATGGTTATCAAAGATGGAAAGATAGTTGCAAAGGACAGAAAAATCTGCGAGGAGGCTGTAGGTAAGATAACAGATTCCTGCGGTGCTAACTCTAACGGCGAGTCTGCCAATGGAGTCTGCATGGATGCATCCATAACAGACAGTGTGCATTTGCCTAAGATTGATGTTGATAGTCTTAAGGCACCGGTAAGACAGGTGCAGCCTGTAATCAAGATGGTTGCAGGCCAGATAGTTACAGGTAAAGAGATGGTGCCACAGGCACAATTAGAAGAAATGATTGCATCAGGCGAGGTGCTTAAGATTGCGGTAATCGAGCGTCACAAAGCTACAGGAAACATAGGAGTTGGCTACATTATGGGATATGGCCTAAAAAACGGAGCCGTTGCCACGACTGTAGCGCACGATTCCCACAATCTGATTGTTGTCGGCGATAACGACGAGGATATGCTTGGCGCAATAAAAGAAATAGAAAGAATTCACGGCGGCTACGCAATCTGCTCTGCAGGCGATATTACATCACTGCCATTACCGATATGCGGACTTATGAGCGATGAAGAACCGGGCGCATTTACCACAAATCTTCATGCGATGATTAAACGTGCAAAAAGCCTTGGGGTAAACGAAGGAATCGACCCGTTCATCACACTGAGCTTCATGGCACTTCCGGTTATACCAAGCCTTAGAATAACCGATATGGGACTGTTTGATGTGGACGCGTGGAAGATGATCTAGGGGTGGAACGGTGAGTCAGTGGGGACGGTTCTTTTTGACTCATTCTTTGTTCACCAAAACACAACACTTAACTGGTTGCTTCAAAGAATGAGTCAAAAAGAACCGTCCCCACTGACTCACCGTTCCACCCTTGCCCCCTCCTGCCGACTCATAAAAAAACGTGTCCAATCTGCAAAAAAAAAATCATAGGTGATAAAAATGCTTCCAAGAAGTCAATGTTTGAGTGAGAGTATTGCTCTAAGGGATAATGGTAGGGTCAAGATTATCACAGGAATCCGCAGATGCGAAAAATCCAATGGAACTGGATAAGTTTTTCAGACAGAAAATAACTATACTTATGGAGGCATGCCGGTAGTATTATCTATGGATATCTACGAGAAGAAAAGCAGATATCTGCGTGACTTATTTGAAAGAACCTATTTGAAAGATGTGATGGAAAGACACAAGATTTTGAATAACGAAGATGTTTTTGACACTTTATTTCATTTTTCTTTCCTGCCTAGTAATTTGCCGCCAAGGACTACTAGGAAAATTTCATTTTTCTTTCCTGCCTAGTAATTTGCCGCCAGGGATTACTAGGGGAATTTCATTTTTCTTCCCTGCCTAGTAATTTGCCGCCAAGGACTACTAGGGGAATTTCATTTTTCTTTCCTGCCTAGTAATTTGCCGCCAAGGACTACTAGGGAAATTTCATTTTTCTTTCCTGCCTAGTAATTTGCCGCCAAGGACTACTAGGAAAATTTCATTTTTCTTT
>CACXFB010000101.1 GCA_902766825.1 uncultured Lachnospiraceae bacterium | reverse complement strand
TTCATGCCGGGAATATAGTTGTTATTAATGAGAATTAGCGCCTTAGGGTGCTTTTTTTTTACCCCAAAAAACAGTGGAAAGGAAAAGAATGCAGAACTAGGTAGGATTTAGAAGAATTAAGGCTAATCTTATGAGATTTACTTGGAGAGGACTGGGTGGTGGTTGATTAGAGGAGCTGATTGAATCGCTGAAGATAAAGCACTCACATATCAAAAAATGAAAGGGGCTGTCGCACTAAGTAGTTAGTGCAACAGCCCCTCTTTGCTATTACATCCTTTAGATATTTATCTTTAAGTAATTATTTACTGCCGCATTTATCGAAACTTGGATTGAATGCGTAGAAATTCTTTTCATCGAGCTTATCAAGAGAGATTCGAAGCGCTTCGCCGAATCTTTGGAAGTGTACGATTTCGCGGGCGCGCAGGAATTTGATGACTTCTTTGACGTCGGGATCGTCAGTTATTCTAAGAATATTATCATAGGTTACGCGGGCTTTTTGCTCGGCGGCTAAGTCTTCATGCAGGTCGGCGATTACGTCCCCTGTAGATTGAAGAGTTGCAGTCGAGAAAGGTTCACCACTAGCTGCTTGCGGCCAAACACCTGTTGTGTGGTCGACGTAGTAGTCGGTAAATCCTTGTTCAACAACCTGTTCTGGTGTGAGGTTACGTGTGAGTTGGGTTATCAGGGCGCAGACCATTTCGGCGTGGTTAAGCTCTTCGGTTCCGATGTCAGTCATTACGGCACATACAGTATCGTACGGGCAACTGTAACGCTGAGAGAGATAGCGTGTGGCAGCACCTGCTTCACCATCCGGTCCTCCAAGTTGCGACATTATTGCGGTCGCAAGTTTTGCATCAGTGGTTTTTATATTAACGGGGAATTCTAATCTTTTTTCATATACCCACATTAGTTTGCGCCTCCTTCCCATGGCCATGGTCCCATAGTCCAACTTTTAAAATTGTCACAGTCTACGTTGAACGAGTTGAGAGGACCATACTTGGAGGTGTATTCCATGACGGCTACCTTTCGAATTTGACGGTAATCGTTGTATGAACGAAGTGCCTGCTCGTCGTCAGGATGCGTATCGAGGTAGAGGATTAAGTCTGTCATTGCAAAGCCTGATTCCATTATGAGTTCCATAAGGTTTTCTTTGCTGTTTTCCATTAGCGTCTACCTCCTCTTGGCATGATGTTGTTTTTGCAGCATCCTTTGAATGGGAGTATGAGTTCCGGGAAAATGGTTCCGTTATAAAGTCCTTCGGATGCGCTAAGCGGCTTTGACCATTCCTGCCATGGAACGTACGCCATGGCCAAGGGTAGATTATTCATGTTGCAATTGTTCATGTTAGTGTTGTTCATGTTACAGCTGTTCATTTCACAGCCGTTTTTTTCATCATTTGCGGGATTTGATTCTGCTTGAACTTCAGGATAACTTCTACGGTTTCGAACGTAAGGATTATAATTTCTCATATAACCGGATGAATAATTTGATGTTCTGTAGTTATTCATTTATCCTCCAAATTTTATTATTTTCTTTATTAGCATATTCATAAAAAGGGGGATTGTTATATTTGGGCAAATTATTTAAAAAAAAATTTTTTTCAAAAAAGGGGTTGCAATTTTTTAAAATGGTGTTTATAATCTGAACCATCAAGTAAATAAGACGAAGGCGTCATAGGATTTAGTTCCTGTGGCGCCTTTTTCGTTTGTAAGTGCTCGATAAGGTTAACCAAAAATAATAAAGATACTTTGATGCTTGATAATTGATTACTCACATAGAATGGAGGATTATTATGGTTAGTATTTTAGCTACACAATTAACGTCAGGAGAAGTTACAGATTTGATTAATGATGCTTTAAGCAAATCTTCTTCTGAAATGTTTGCAGTATGGTTTCTTATAGGAGCCGCTCTTGTTTTCTGGATGCAGGCCGGATTCGCAATGGTTGAGGCAGGTTTTACAAGAGCTAAGAACACAGGTAACATCATAATGAAAAATCTTATGGACTTCTGTCTTGGTACAGTAGTGTTCATATTGATTGGTTTTGGATTTCTTCTCGGTGAAGATGCTTGCGGATTGATTGGTAAACCGGGTTTTGATATTTTCACATCATATGATAACTTCGATTTTTCAGGTTTCGTTTTCAATCTTGTATTTTGTGCCACAACGGCAACCATAGTTTCAGGTGCCATGGCAGAAAGAACTAAGTTCCTTTCATATTGTGTTTATTCAGCAGTTATTTCTGCTTTGATTTATCCGATTGAAGCCCATTGGGTATGGGGCGGCGGCTGGCTCGCAACAAGAGGTTTCCATGATTTCGCCGGTTCAACATGTATCCACATGGTTGGTGGTATCTCAGCATTAATCGGTGCTAAGATCTTAGGACCTCGTATTGGTAAGTTCAAGAAGAGAAAAGATGGATCAATTAAGGTTCATGCTTTCCCTGGACACAACCTTACAATCGGTGCTTTAGGTGTATTCATCCTTTGGTTTGGATGGTATGGATTCAACGGTGCTGCAGCAGTTTCTGTTGAAGAGTTAGGATCTATTTTCCTTACAACAACAATAGCTCCTGCAATTGCAACTGTAGTTTGTATGATTTTCACATGGGTTAAATATGGTAAGCCTGATGTTTCAATGTGTCTTAACGCATCACTTGCCGGTCTTGTAGGTATTACAGCATCCTGTGATGTTACAGATGCTTTGGGAGCAATAATTATCGGTGCTGTTTCTGGTGTGCTTGTTGTATTTGGTGTATGGCTTCTTGATCATAAACTTCATATCGATGACCCTGTTGGTGCTGTTGCAGTTCATATGTTAAATGGTATCTGGGGTACAGTTGCTACAGGTTTATTTGCAACAAAGAGTGCTCCTGCATTTGCAAGAGGATATGGTGATGGTGTTAACTACGGTGCAAACCAGATTTGCGGCGAGGGATTATTCTACGGAGGCGGATTCAAGCTTTTAGCAATACAGACACTTGGTATGTTTGCTATAATCGCCTGGACAGTAGTAACTATTACAATCGCATTTTTAGTAATTAAGAAGATTGTTGGTCTTAGAGTAACACAGGAAGAAGAAATATTAGGTCTTGATGCAACAGAGCATGGTCTTACATCTGCATATGCTGACTTTATGCCGGTTGCATCAACAATTCAGAGCTCATATTCTGTATCGGATTCAAGCAAGTCTGCAGCTTCTGAAAATGCTGCTGCCGTAAGTCCTGATTATGCAGTACCTGTTCAGGTAATGTCAGGCGAAGGAGCTGTTGCTTCAGATATCAAGCTTAGTAAAGTTGCAATTGTATGTAAGCAGAATAAGTTAGAAGACCTTAAAGAAGCTCTTAACGAAATCGGTGTTATGGGTATCACTGTTACACAGGTTTTAGGATGCGGTGCACAGAAGGGTAAATCAAAGTATTACCGTGGTGTTGAGGTCGACATGATGCTTCTTCCAAAGGTTAAGGTTGAGGTAATTGTAAGTAAGGTTCCTGTATCAGAAGTTATTAAGGCTGCCAAGGCTGCACTTTACACAGGTAACTATGGTGATGGTAAGATCTTTGTTTACAATGTTGAAAATGTTATTAAGGTCAGAACAGGAGAGGAAGGCTACGATGCTCTCCAGGGTGACGATACTCAGTATGAGTAAAAGAATTGTGATTTTTGAATATTTAACTCTCATTATGTTGTTTAAATGAAAAATATGTGTATAATATTATCTTAAATAAAGTGAAATGAGGAAAGTGATATGAAAAAGTCAAATAACTTAAGTGATGGCGATAAGGATTTTATGGACATGATTATGAATAATAAGGATAATTATGCTGATGCAGCACTTAAGGAATGTTTAAATCTCAAAAATGACATGGTTAAGTTTGTTGAGTCAGATGATAATTCTGATGAAGATAAGAAAATAGTCAATGATAATTTAGAAAGTATGGATATGATTTATAAGGCACTTATGAATCTTAGTTCAGGAAAGTAATAATAATTCCTTTAAATATTTTAATACGTACATGCCACCGTCGCATATAATATGAAGAATATTTATGCGACGGTGGTTTTTTATGTGTGCAATTGCAGGTATTGTTAACATGAATGAGGATTTACGGCAGGACTTGGATAATATAGATTCGCTGGTGTGCAAAATGGGAAAAACGATGATTAACAGAGGGCCGGATGATTTTGGTTCCTTTGTGGATGAGCATGTGGCATTTTCACACGCAAGACTCAAAGTTATTGACCCTGCCGGCGGTGCGCAGCCGATGATAAAAAGTTTTGACAATGACAAAAGGTATGTGATTGTCTATAACGGAGAGATATACAACACGGGCATTTTAAGAAAACATCTTATTAATAAGGGCTATAAGTTTATTACAAGGTCCGATACGGAAGTTATTCTTAACGCCTACATAGAATATAGGGAGGAATGCGTCAAATATCTTGATGGAATCTTTGCATTTGCTGTGTGGGACAGCTACAAAAAGACTGTGTTTTTAGCAAGAGACCGGTTTGGAGTCAAGCCTTTGTTTTATGCCAGATGTGGGAATAATATCATTTTTGCTTCGGAGATAAAAGCTCTGTTTGCCTATCCCGGGATGAAGCCGCGTGTTGATGAAGGGGGGCTGTGCGAAGTGTTTGGAATCGGACCGGCAAGAACTCCCGGATGCGGTGTGTTTAAAGGGGTAAATGAGCTAAAGCCCGGGTATGTGATGATCGTTGGTGAAGAAAATATCAGGGAGTACCGTTATTATCAGCTTGGGGTATATCAGCATAAGGAAACTTACAGGCAGACTGTGGCGCATACAAGGGAGCTTTTAACTTATGCGATAACAAGTCAGCTTGAAAGTGACGTGCCGCTGTGTACGCTTTTGTCCGGAGGAATCGATTCAAGTATTGTGTCATCGGTTGCCGCAAGGTATTTGCGAAAGAACGGGAAGAAGCTTTGCACGTACTCATTTACCTATGAAGATAATGAGAAATATTTTCAGGCTAACAAATACCAGCCGGAAAGTGATGAGCCTTACGCTCATCTTATGGCAAAATACATTGGCAGTTCCCACACGGTGCTTACCTGTGATTATACGAGACTTTACACGGGGCTTTTCACGGCGGTAATTGCTAAGGATTTGCCGGGAATGGCGGATGTGGATTCGTCTTTATTGTTCTATGCCGGGGGCATTAAGAAAAATCATACCGTGTGTCTGTCGGGTGAGTGCGCGGACGAAGTTTTTGGTGGCTACCCTTGGTTTATGGATGAGGAGTGGTTTAATGATAATAGAAAAAATGCGTTTCCGTGGACTAAAAATATTGATACAAGAACGGGAATTTTAAGAGATGAAGTATGTAAAAAACTTAACCTTAATGAGTATGTAAATCAGGCATTTACCAATGCGGTTGCCGATGTTCCGCTGCTTGATGGAGAAGATAAGTTAAGAATAAGACAGCGTGAGATAAATTACCTTAACATTCGTCATTTTATGACGACGCTTCTTGACAGAAAGGACAGAATGACTATGCGCTGCGGGCTTGAGGTCAGGGTTCCTTTTGCATGTCATAAGCTTGTGGAATATTTGTACAATGTGCCTTGGGAGTACAAATGTCATAATGGTGTTGTTAAGGGGCTGCTTCGCGATGCGATGTCGTGCTACCTTCCGGACAAAGTTACAAGGAGAAAGAAAAGTCCGTACCCGAAGACCTATGATCCTAAATATGATGATATTTGCAGACGCGAGGTCAGAAGAATAATATCTGATGTGCGAGAACCTGTAAATGATTTTATCGACAGGAAAAAAGTCGGCGAACTTTTATCAAAAAGCAGCAATGTGGTTAACCCCTGGTTTGGTCAGCTTATGGCAGGACCACAGCTTTTTGCATATATAATTCAGGTCAACTACTGGCTTAAAGAATATAATGTAGAGTACGATACCTTTGCTATATAGTGTTGAGTTTTAATGTATAATATTTTATACTTATAAAGGATTGTTTTATTGGATTTAAAACACTATGTTGGAGGAATAAGATGGCAAAAACACTTAAGAAGCTGGTTGCGACTTTAAGATCGGAAGATGTCAGTCTGTTAGATAAAAAGAAGCAGCTTGCGGGGGAATATCTTGAAAGTTATGAGAAGGTTGAGGAGTATCTTAAGCTTAGTAATATAGATACTGATGAACGTACAGGTTGTATGGATGAGACACTCGATATGCTTATCGGTGCGATGGATAAAGACATACCGGTGGAGGCAGTTATCGGTACAACACCAAAAGCATACTGTAACGAGCTTATCAATTCGAGAAGTAATAAACAGGTCATTTTTGAGGTTTGTAAGGAACTTGTTAAGATTCCGGTATTTGCATTCATGGCGGTCATTATATTTGCGTTGTTTAATATGGTGGACGATCCGTTTGAAGAGACTATCAGATTGGATGTCGCGATGCTTGATTTGTTTGTACCAATCATTTTGATGTCCGTCATTGTGAACGTTGTAAGATTCTCAATGATAAAAAAACACGGTGTCTATAGTGAAAAATATAATTCTGTATCCAAACTGTTGCTTATGTTTCATTTCCTTATATCTGCATTTGCCTATGCAGTGTTAGAGGAAGTTCTTGCATCCAAAAAATGGGCACCGAAAAGTTTTGCAACAACATTTCCAAGATGTATGGGAGTAGCGATACTTGCAATAGTCCTGGTGATTATAGTTATGGTGTTTGTTGAACTTGGAGGCTTTGAGGCAATATACCGCAAGAAGATGGACACTGATTTGCGAAGTCGTAATTATGAGCTGATGCTTAACGGATTTGTCCGCCAGTACATCAAGGAAAATAACAAGTTAAAAAAGAAGAACGAAAGAGAAATAACAACCAAAGACTATGCTAACGAGATTTTATCCGATATGAGCATAACACATATAGCATTGCCGGTAATAATCGTGATACTTATTATTGAAATATATGTTCTTGGATTTTTCATGCTTGGTATTGGGTTTAGATGGTATTTGGTAATTGCATTATTTATCATCGATATTGCGGTTGCGATATGTACATCTTTAATGATTACAGGCGAAGCCAGAAAGAACATGAATGAGAGAATCGTTGATGGCCAGCTCATCTTAGACGGAATGGTTGAATATGTGATTAAGAGAGAAGAAGAGATAGCAGCACAGAAAGCGCAGGCAGCAGAGTCTGTGAGTGAAAATGAAGAAGAGGCGTCAGATGCTGGAGAAGATGCAGCATCAGATGAAGAAAAGTCTGATGATAAAGAGGGTGAAGAAGATAATGAAAATAATGAAGAGGTAACTGAAGATAACGAGAAAGTAACAGAAAAACAGGAAGATAAAGAGAAAAAAGATAAGGAAGAAGAGTCTAAAGATAAGTAAGTTCATATAAAATAATCCCGAAGGCGGTTTAAGATAATTACCGTTTTCGGGATTTTTCATTTATTGATATGTGTTGCTGTATCTAAAACGTGTTGTGTCGATTTTGCACTGTTCAAAACCGAGGAAGCGACTGCCCTGAAGTGAAAGTCTTCCGGTATCGCCTTTAAAAAGGGCACTATATTCACTATGTGATATACGGAATTTTATGAGGTCACCGCTTTCGACCTGGAAGGTAGCATAGTATGTAGATGAACCACCTGTACTAAATCCGTTAGCATCGGTTGAGGGAGGATCGTAGTCTTCTTTTTTGGAAATAACAATTGCCTCAACCGTTAACCTTGGTAATTTGGAATTATTTTTTGAGTCAATAATAGTTTTAATTAATATTATAAAAAAAGCAATAAAAATCAGTATGGGAAATACTGAAAATAATGTACCTGCAATCATTATTTGTTCCTCCTAAATGTGTTAGTTATGGAAAAAGTGTAATAAAAAACAAGGTTTATGTCAATGAATGTTAAATTAGAATGTTATTAAAATTTTTTTGTAGAAAAATGGTGAGCTGTTGATATAATTAATTTAAAGAAAATATGATGAAAATGTTTATATAGTTGGCGATTTATGAAAGAGGATAAGACAAAAGAGGAAAATCTATGAATAAAAGAATAAAGAGAATTATTACAGCGTTTATGGTGGTGGTTCTTGTTGTTTCAAACCAGAGTTTTACCATGGCGGCTACATTTAGAGATATTAACAAAGAAGAAGTATTTTTAAAACAGGCGAAAGGGTCAAAAACATGTACACTGGTTTCAGCTGTAATGTTGCTTAGAAGAACCGCTATGATGAGAGGTGACAGCGACTGGAGCAATATCACGGAAGAGGCGGTAAAAAGTACTGCATGGAGCGGTGGACTATTATGGGATTTTACATATAAGAAAATCAGAGTATGTAAGGGTGATATGCCGGGTGGAACAAAAAATGCTGATTATTTAATTTCACTTTTAAAAGAGCATCCTGAAGGAATCGTAATATATGATGCAGATTTGCCTCATGCAATACTAATAACGGATTACACTGATGGATCATTTTATTATGCAGATCCTGCCTCTAGTGCACTTGAAGGAAGAAATAAGCTTACAGGTAGTGAGAGAGTTAAGATTGATAACTTAGATAGATATTGGTATGTCGTTACGCCGGATGTACAGCTAGATTCTGATTCACAGCAGGATAATCCAGACGATTCATTAGATAAACCTGATGAGGACACAGCTACTCCTATTATATCTGATGTGCAATATTTAGATGTTACATCATCAGGTTATACAGTTACATGTACGGTAACAGATGATTTGTCAGGTGTTGCTAAAGTTCAGTTCCCTACATGGATAGGAACTAATCCATATGAGAATGACGGAAGCTGGATGACATCCGCAAAGTGTGCAGGAACAATCAGTGGTAACACAGTTACATACAGAGTAAATACATCAGATTACGGTAACAAGACGGGAACATATAATACACATATTTATGCATGGGATAATAGTGGAAACATGGCGGGAGCTTACCAGTTGAAGATAAAGGTGCCGGCATATCCTGCAAAGAGCATAACGGTATCTCCAAGCGGAAGAGTGTACACAGGAAATGCATGTGAACCTGCAATAACGGTAAAAGATACCGTTGGAAAGGTTATTTCGGCATCAAATTACAGCGTAACATACGCTAATAATGTTAATGTCGGAACTGCAACAGTAAAGGTAACATTTAATGGTAAGATTTACACGGGAAGCCTTTCACAGAAATTTACCATAACGAAAGCTAATAATAAGATTACAGGAACGACGTCGTATACAAAGGTTGCTAAGAGCACTACACAGAGCTTTACGCTTAATGCAAAGGCAACCGGCGGAAAGATGACATATAAGTCAAACAATAAGAATGCTACGGTAAACAGTGCAGGAAAAGTTACAATAGCAAAGAACTTTTCAGGTAAAGCAATAATTACAGTAACCGCAGGTAACAGTAACTATAAGACGGCAACGAGAAAGATAACGATAACAGTTAAACCTGCGGCGGTATCTCTTAAATCTGTTAAAAACTCAGCAAAGGGACAGATGAAAACAGCATGGACTTCACTGTCATATGTATCAGGATATCAGGTACAATATTCTACAAGTTCAACATTTAAGTCCGGCAACAAAGCAGTGACTGTATCTAGGGCATCTAATACAGGAAATACTATTTCCGGTCTTACAAAAGGAAAGACATATTATGTGCGTGTTCGAGCATATAAGACGATAGACGGAAATAAGGTATGCGGCGCATGGTCCGTTATTAAGAGTGTAAAGATCAGTAAATAAATAATCAAACAAAGAGCAGTAAC
>CACXFB010000100.1 GCA_902766825.1 uncultured Lachnospiraceae bacterium | reverse complement strand
GTTGATGGAAAGGGATGGACAGGAGCTGGAGAACTCAAAGAAGGAGATAAGCTTACATTAATTACAGGTGAGCGTGTGTCTGTTCAGAGTGTTGTAGTAGAGCAATGCACAGAGCCTGTTAAGGTATATAACTTTGAGGTTGAAGATTTCCATACATATTATGTTGGACATGAGAGTGTGCTGGTGCATAATAAGTGTGGTGAGGTAAAGGCATGGATTAATCATGATACATATAATAAGGTCAGAAATAAGCTGGGAAAGAACGTTGTTGACAAGTTTGTAAATGCAATGAAGAAAGGATTAGTTGGACCCAAAGGACAAAATGGAATCAAGGAAATGCCGGTAGTTAAGAAGATAGGTAACAAAATATATACACATGAAATAAAAGTATTTGATAAAGTAGCAGGCGATTATAGAATACTTGGATTATTTGATAAAAAATCGGGACATTATGTGTTTGATTATTTTACAAGAGGTTTTCATTAATAATTGAATAATAGTAATGGGTGTTAGTAAGATTTAATGTACACAAAAAGTGTGACTCATTATTATTTTTAATTAGAGAGGATAAAGAGTTTGTAGAAGAAGATGGCTTAATCAAGCAAACAATCTCTATATAGATGGTTTTCTATGTTCAATATTATTATGTATATGAAAATTAGAAGATTGATGCAGAGATTCTGGTGATTTATTTTGTTGTTAAACGATGATATGAAGCACCAAAGATTCAAAAGAGATTTATAATAGTATTTTTGAATATATTAAGTTTTGATATAATCTCTAGTGTTTTCATATTAGTTTAGGTTACAAGACGCTGGCTAAAGATAATGCCAGAAGTGTGGCGTAAAGACACACTTCTGGTGTTTGCTTTATTGATATAGACTTAAATATTTTCCAAAAGGAAAATGGAAGGGAATAGTTAAATGAAGGAAGATATAATCAACCATGTAAGTAAATTGAATTTAATTGAAAAAACTCAAAAAGTATTTTTGGATATTATGAGTACCAGTTACGATAGAGAACGAATAAAAATATGGAATACAGATTTATTTGTAAATAGACAACATGGAATTCAATATTTAGAAGTAAGAATTGATTTTGATGTGGATACAAAAGGTCATGGAATGATTGGATGTAAATATAGTATGGAAGGAGAAATTATTTCTGTTGATTTGGAAATGATATAGTGATATATGGGTTTTGAAACATTTGAACTAGAAATAGAGCGCTTGAATTTGAAAGAAAAAGCTATCGAAATTATTAAAGAAATCGAATATGTTTTAGTAAAAGATGCTTTGGATAACGACTGGTTAGTTGAAGAAATAATGAAAAAAATAATAGTTGAGATAAATAGGGTTACTGCAGGTGTTATAAACTACAATTCTGAATATGAACAATATATGTATTTTGTAAATGCAAATGTGTATTGTAATGATGTGACATTGAGCAATAGAACAATTCAGTTTGATGAAAATGGAGAATTTATAGAGTAATAATATATATTATGTTGGGCATTACAAGTGTGCTGGTGAATAATATGTGTGCAAAGGGAGGAAATTACCAAAGTAGTATATTGGAAGGAGGATAATTATTCAATTCGATGAATATGGAGTTTTCCTTCAGGATAAAGAGGGTGGAAAATATGAAAGGAAAAAAGATATTCAATTAATACTACATGGATGTTCTTTGGAGAATTTTGAAGTGCAGATTTCACACTATATAAAAAAATATTCAATTTTATATTTTGTTAATTTGTTGAAAAGAAATATTGTGTTACAAAGAAAATATACATTTACTTTTAACGAATCTATCATAGAAATGATTAATAATGGAAATTGTACTGTTTCAATAGTAGATGAATATTATAATATTGCTGGTGGCGTTTGGAAGTTTTACTATGAAACAAAAAAAGAGAGGGGAATAGGAACAATTGAAATGAAATTTGAGAAAGCTATCTTTGAAAAAGATACTTAACGAGTAGTTTATGTTACAAAGGACAATATAGGATAGATTATTTAATATAAATCATAAAGAGGAGTTTTACTATGGCAATATGGCAGGTTGATTTTTATGCAATTCCAAAAGAAAACGCAGGATGTAGTGTAGATAGTGATGAAATATACGAGTGGAGAAAAAGAAGAATCAGACAGATAAATGTTGATTTTTTAGAAAAAACGGACAGTTGGTCAGAGAATATGGAGTTGTATGGAAAAAGCGATGCGACATGCATGGAATTCGATTTTGAAAATTCAGTTTTGGATAGCTGGTTTTGTCGTCTTGATTTGACAACGTTGGATAAAGATCTGCTAGAGAAAATTATCAGATACATAGATGATAATGATGCCGTAATTTTATATGAGGATCAAATATATTCGACAGATATTGAAACTGTTTTGAGTATTATAAAGTCTTCGGCAGCTGCAAGATTTTGTAGTAATCCTCAGAAATTTTTTGAGGATTTAAAAGAAAATTCTAAGGATTATTAGATTAGAAAAGGAAAAAATGATAGAAAAAGAATATAAGAAAAACAGATAGGAGTTAACGAAGTGAAAAAGATTGGACGATATCTGGAGGAATATTCAAAAGATTTGATAAGCTGGCTTGAAGATAACAAAGTTAAGTATGAGATAATTGGAAATTGTGAGAGTGGTTTTCATAAAATATTTTTCACGATTGACATGGATAGCGATATAGTCAAATCTGAAAAATTTACTGATTTTAAATTCGATACAATTACTGTCCAACTTGATTTTTCGCGAAAAGAAATTGAGCAAGCGGAGTGGCTGGTTTTTAGATCATCTTATCAGCAAGTTGAAATTATAAATAGAGAAGAAGTGTTTAGGTATAGCTGTTATTATGACAATAATAAAAAGGCACATCATTGTGAACAAATAGAAAAAATAAAAATAAGAACAGAACTTAAGTGGAATACAAAATCTTTTATGTCAGGAGATGATGGAAGCTTTTCCGAAATGTTTACACATAGAGGTGTTAAAGAAAGTGCTGAGAATAATCATATTAATGGAGTTTCTTTTATTAACTTGGTTGATAAAAAGGGTAATGAATTAGATAACTCATTTGAGATTGAGGCGGACAATATCTTGCCAATTGAAGCTTTTAATTTCAATAATGGTGAAAAGGTGTATGAATGTCCAATGTGCGGAAAAAGACAGTATTGCATACCTTTGGCGGAGCAGTATCATATTAAACGTGAATACTTAGATGATGCTGTGGATTTATACACAACGGACTATCTGTTTGGAGATGGAATAGCAGACAGACTTTATATTATGTCACATAAATTTTATTCTATTTTGAAAAATAATAAATATTTAAAAGGACTTGTTGTTGAACCAATTATTGTTGAATAAGGAGAACATTTTTTGACGAGATGATTTAAATGCATGAAGATTTAGAAAATAGCAATAAAGGTAGCGGATTAATATGTCTAATGAAAAAATGATTTGCAAAATATTATATATTGGAATTGTTGCAAAAAGAGGAAGATGCTATAAAAGAATTTGGAATATTGGTTACAAAAGAACTCTCAAAATCCATATAAATTCCTTATTGGAAGTGAGCAAACTATTAAATTATACTTCAAATAGTATGTTAGTACTTGAAGAATTCTTATGTACATGCTACAAGAATAAGGAAATAGGAAAATTCTATAATGCATACAATTTTATATATAATGAAAGTGTAAAAAATGAAAGTTACTCTTATCAGAAAGTAAATGACATAATTTATGTTTTATTGTTAGAAGTAGCAAATCAATTAAACAAATTCATTGTAAATAAGATGAAAGTATATATGTTTTTAAATATGCTTCATAATTTACCTAAAGTATATTTTGCAGAAATAAAGGATGATTCAGATGGATTCAAAAAAATGTCAATAGAAGTAAAAGATGCAATTGATTATTTAATGTGCTGTGAGTCACCGGGGACGGTTCCAAATGACTCGTTTTCGGCCAACAGCTAATATAAAATCAAAAGCCCCGCAGTGGATTGAAAAATAATTTTTTCAATCACTGCGGGGCTTTTGTTATGTCTTTGGCGACGGCCGAAAATGAGTCATTTGGCACCGTCCCCGGTGACTCACCCTGTGGTCTAGTGAGCCTTTGTTTCGATTTCGTTAACAACTTTTTTAACAAACTCGTCGATTGGGAGAGTTGTTGTTTCCTGCTGACCGTGAAGTCTGAATGATACGGTCTTGTCGTTCTTTTCGTTGTTACCAAGAACAAGGATGTATGGAACTTTCTCCATCTGGGCTTCTCTCATGCGGTAGCCGAGTTTCTCAGAACGGTTATCAAGTTCAACACGTACATTTGCATCTCTTAATGCGTTGTATACTTCATTTGCGTATGCGTTAAGTTCCTCGTCGATATTCTTAACAGGAAGAATCTTAGCCTGAACAGGTGCAAGCCATACAGGAAGATTTCCTTTTGTCTCTTCAAGGATGTATGCCATGAATCTGTCGAGAGAACCAAGGATAGCTCTGTGAAGAACAACAGGTGTCTTTTTCTCGCCGTTGTTGTCTACGTATGTTAATTCAAACTTAGCAGGCAGGCAGAAGTCGAGCTGGCAAGTTGAAAGTGTGTATTCATTACCGATTGCAGGCTTAACGTTAACATCAAGCTTAGGACCGTAGAATGCAGCCTCACCGATTTCCTCTGTGTATTCGATTCCGATGTCGTTAAGAACATCACGAAGAGCAGCCTCTGCTGTGTTCCACATTTCATCGTCGTTATGATATTTTTCTGTATCCGCTGGGTCTCTGAGGGAGAGTACGCAACGGTAATCTGTTATATTGAAATCTTTGTATGTCTCGAAGATAAGGTCAACTACTTTCTTGAATTCGTCCTTAATCTGCTCAGGTGTTACAAAGATGTGGGCATCGTTCTGGCAGAAATGTCTTCCACGCTCGATACCTTTAAGTGTTCCTGAAGCTTCGAATCTGAAGTCGTGTGCAATCTCACCGATTCTGATAGGAAGATCTCTGTAAGAATGAAGTCTGTTAGCGTAAATCATCATGTGATGTGGGCAGTTCATTGGACGAAGAACAAATGACTCGCCCTCAACTTCCATTGCAGGGAACATGTTCTCTTTGTAGTGATCCCAGTGACCTGATGTCTTGTAGAGATTAACTGTTCCTACACATGGTGTCATAACATGAAGGTAACCAAGTTTTCTTTCCTTGTCCTTGATATAGTTTTCAAGCTCCTGCCATACTGTGTATCCCTTTGGAAGGAACATTGGAAGACCTCTTCCGATAAGGTCATCAACCATGAAAAGCTGCATGTCCTTACCAATCTTTCTGTGGTCACGTTCCTTAGCCTCTTCAAGAAACTGAAGATGGGCTTCAAGCTCCTCAGGAGTAGGGAAGCATACGCCGTAAATTCTCTGAAGTACTCTGTTGTTGCTGTCGCCTTTCCAGTATACTCCGGAATGCTTGATAAGCTTAAAGTTACGGCAAAGCTTAACGTTATCTACGTGAGGTCCGCGGCAAAGATCTGTAAAGTCACCCTGCTCGTAGCATGTGATTGTTCCGTCCTCAAGATTAGAGATAAGGTCAAGTTTGTATTCATCATCCTTGAAAAATTCAAGAGCTTCTTCCTTAGAAATCTCACGTCTTATAATCTTCTTACCTGTCTTTGCAACTTTCTTCATCTCTTTTTCGATAGCTGCAAGATCTTCTTCTCTGATTGCTGCGTCGCCAAGATCGATATCATAATAGAAACCTTCTGTAACAACAGGTCCAACCCAGAATTTTGCCTGTGGGTAAAGATGCTTAACTGCCTGTGCCATAAGATGCGCACATGAGTGATTGAGAACATTTAACTGTTCATCTGCTTTAAAATCTACCATTTTCATTCTCCTTTATAATTTTGATTTGATTGTAATAAAAAAAGCACCATCAGATACAATTATCTCGTATCTAAGGGTGCACTATGCACGGTTCCACCTTGTCTTTAACTTACAATGCCTGTAACGTGGCAACACGGTATCGCTTACGACTGATTAACCTGTCTTTCGCGAACAACTCAGGAGTGGTCTTCGTGTATACATCACAAGGCAGTCGCACCAAACCTGCCCTCTCTGAATGTGAAAACATACATTACTTTCTCCGTCATAGCTTTTAAATATCAACGCAATGATACCACAATGCCGGTTTTATTTCAAGACGCTTGCGCTGTTTGGCAATATTTTTTGTTCATGTGAAGCTTTAAAAGACAATTTGTAATTAATGATGGCAACGCTGATAATAATGACATATCCGATTACACTGAAAATGTCCGGCGTCTGTCCAAACATTATAAAGCCAAGTATTGCCGCAAAAATTATCTGCGAATAATCATATACAGAAATCTCTTTTGCCGGAGCAAACATGTAGGCTGCCGTTATACTGTACTGACCGCCGGCTGCCGATACACCTGCAAGCAGTAGTGATATAAGCTGCATCTTTGTCATCGGATGATAATTGAAAATGAGATAGGGCAGCGTCACAAGGCATGAAAATCCAGAGAAGAAAAATACCACAAAGCTTGCATGCTGACCTTTCTTACCAAGAATTCTTACCATGGTATAGGCAATTCCCGCACCCATTCCACCAATCAGACCAAGCACCGACGGGAAAAGGCTGGCATTAGAAAAGGTCGGTTTGATTATAAAAAGACTTCCTATAAATGCGGTTATAACTATAAGCCCCTGTCGAAGTGTCAGCTTTTCTTTAAGTATGAAATATGAAAATATGATTGCAAAAAAAGGTGACATCTTATTAAGCATCGATGCGTCGGAAATTACGAGATGGTCGATGGCATAAAAGTTACACAGTATCCCGATTGTTCCAAAAAATGAGCGAAGGAAAAGACATATGAACGCTCCTTTAACAATATGAAAACCTTCTTTTTTCTTTATTAAAACAAAAAAGGCAATTATAAGTGCCACAAAGTTTCTAAAAAAGCTTTTTTCAATTGAGGGCAGGTCGCCGGCAAGTTTTACGAAAGCGTTCATAAATGCAAAACAGAATGCTGCACAAATAATGCAAAGTATTCCTTTTGTTCTGTTTGAAATATTATTCATGATTACCTCCCGTTGTATTCTTTCATTTCATAATACTCCATAATATATTAGTGGATAAAAACTTTCAAGTCTGTTAAGATACATTATAATATATGTATTTACAAGCAGTTGTAAGGAAAATCAGGAGCTTTATTATGATTGATGATAAAAAATTATCTAATGGCTGTGCCTTTTATATTATAATCACAGTCTGTATTCTTTTTCTGGTAAGTATCAGCCATGGATTTCATGACAGGGTTGGGACAAATAATTCATCGTACGACCCGGATGCGTTGGCTAACCGTCTTGAAAAAGAATATGATATAAATATTATGTGGAAGGGCAGAGGCGAGTACACAAGGTTTAATAATTCAAATGTTAAAGCAACTTTGACGGATAAAAGAATGAACAGTTATTTAACCTTGCAGAAGATGGAGGTAATTCTAAAAAGGCTGCCGAAAGGAATTTTTACTGAGATAAAAAATAACGATTCCGTAAAGTATTATGAGGGAAACAGAAGAAAGTACAGTTATATAGACATATATTTTTGCAACTCAATTGATGTTGATGGAGGCTATGATATAAGAGGAGGTTATACAGCAGGTCTTACGGGAGGTTATGATGATAGAAGCGGTCTGTTTATTATGCTGGATATCAGTTATCCGGCAAATATAAATAATACTTTTGCACATGAATTGTTTCACATGTTCGAATGGGGAATTCGGGATGAATATTATAATCATAGAAACGGATCGTCAGGAGTTGACTTCTATAAGGCATGGCTGGATAGTAATCCTGCAGGGTATAAATATATATCTGAGACAATGTCGGGCAATTTTAATATATATGATATTGATTTGTCTTACGGCATCGAGACGGAAGATAAAGACCATATCTTTTTTGTTTCTAAATATGCTCAGGCATCCATTCAGGAAGATATGGCAGAGACATTTACACACCTTCTTACGGATAAGGGGGGCAATATGATGCCTAAAGCGTACAGGTCGCAACATGTTCAGCGTAAGGCAAAGCTTCTGATTGACATGTTGGACAGAACGTACAGTACAATTAATAAGGATGCGTATTGGAACAGAATATATGATGAGCTTGTGGAGACCTATTGACAATTAAAAATTTGAAGCGTAAAATGTTGACTACCGAATTGTTTGGAAGTCAACATTTTTTTGTGCGTGATGTAAAAGGAGTGTGGATTATGGAATGCAATGAAGAAGGCGTTTTTATCGGCAGGGAGATAAAATCTCTGGACCATATGATAAAGAGACACATCCAGCATGTGATTAATCAGAATGGATTTGATAATATGACGATGATGCACAGCTGGATCCTCGGATATCTTTACAGGCAGGGCGACAGTCCTGTATATCAGAGGGATATTGAAAAGGAATTTAATGTGGGGCGTTCATCTGTTACCGGGATGCTGCAGCTTATGGAGAAGAAAGGCTATATAGTCCGTAAGCAGACAAGTGAGGATGCAAGGTTAAAGCAGATTATTATAACCGGAAAAGGATTAGAACATATTGAAATGCTTGAAAAGGACAAAAATGTTCTTGAAGAGGCTTTGACAAAAGATCTGACCGACGAAGAGATAGAATTCTTTATAAAGATAGTAAGGCAGATGAAACATAATCTTGAGTTAATATAACCGGTGATTAGTTAATCAATGGTTATTTAAACATAGTTAAAATGTTTGAATGGAGGCAATGATGATAAAGACAATAGGCAGATATTTAAAAGGATACAGGCTTGATTCGGCACTAACGCCTGTGTTTATGATTTTGGAAGTCGTAATGGAGACAATAATCCCGTTACTGATGGCCGCGATTATTGATAACGGCGTTTCAAAAGGCGATTTTGGCTACATCTATAAGATGGGAGGCATGATGATTCTCTGTGCGGGACTTAGCCTTACATTTGGTATTATGGGTGGTAAATACGGTGCGAGAGCGTCAGCGGGACTTGCCAAAAATCTCAGAAAAGGAATGTATGATAACATTCAGGATTTTTCATTTTCCAACATAGATAAGTTCTCGACTTCAGGACTTGTCACAAGACTTACAACCGATGTTACCAATGTCCAGAATGCTTATCAGATGGTGCTTAGAATGTGCACTCGTGCACCATTTTCGCTTATCTGTGCGATGGCAATGTCATTTGCGATAAGCCCACGACTTGCAAGCGTTTATCTTGTAGCGGTGCTGATTCTTTCATCGATACTTGTTATGATAATCATTTTTGCGACAAAGTACTTTAGTCAGGCATTTCCTAAGTATGATGAGTTAAATGCCAGTGTTCAGGAAAATGTATCCGGAATCCGTGTAGTAAAGGCATTTGTCAGAGAGGATTATGAAAAGAAGCGTTTTACAAAGGCGAGCATGAACATTTACAAGGTGTTCGTAAAGGCAGAAAGAATTGTAATGCTTAATGCGCCGATAATGAACATCACGGTGTATTCATGTATGCTTCTTATTTCGTGGCTTGGAGCCAACATGATAGTGGATGGCTCATTAAAGACCGGACAGCTCATGAATCTGATTACATACTGCATGTACATTCTTATGAGTCTTATGATGCTGTCGTTTGTATTTGTAATGATTTCCATGAGTACCGCGAGCCTTAAGCGTATCTGCGAGGTGTTAAAAGAAGAAAGCGACCTTAGCAATCCTGAGGATCCTGTATATGAAATCAGTGACGGAAGCGTGAAGTTTGAACATGTATTTTTCAGATACAACAAGAACAACGATGACTGGGTTTTAAATGATATTAATCTTGATATTAAAGCAGGTCAGACAGTAGGAATAATCGGTGGAACCGGAAGTTCCAAGACAACGCTTAGCAGCCTTATCTGTCGTTTGTATGATACGACAAAAGGAACCGTCAAAGTCGGTGGAAAAGATGTTAAGGAATATGATATGGAAACACTTCGTAACAACGTTGCCGTGGTGCTCCAGAAAAATGTTCTCTTTTCCGGAACAATCCTTGAGAACCTTCGCTGGGGTAACAAGGATGCCACATTAGAGGAATGCATCGAAGCGTGCAGACTTGCCTGCGCGGATGATTTTGTAGAGAGCTTCCCTAAGAAATATGACACCTTCATTGAGCAGGGCGGAAGCAACGTTTCAGGCGGTCAGAAGCAGAGACTGTGTATAGCAAGAGCATTGCTTAAGAAACCAAAGATTCTT
Source organism: uncultured Lachnospiraceae bacterium (assembly GCA_902766825.1). Lineage (GTDB taxonomy): Bacteria > Bacillota > Clostridia > Lachnospirales > Lachnospiraceae > CACXFB01. The sequence continues at coordinate 2,668 of CACXFB010000100.1, read as the reverse complement.
ATCCTTGATGATTCGACAAGTGCGGTTGATACAGCAACCGATGCAAAGATTCGCGAAGCATTTGCAACAAAAATACCAGACACAACCAAGTTCATAATAGCCCAGAGAATATCAAGCGTTAAAGATGCGGACATGATAATCGTACTTGAAGACGGCGTGGTGGACGGAGTTGGAACCCACGAAGAGCTGCTTAAGAATAATGAGATTTATGCTGATATTTATGAATCCCAGACACAGGGCAACGGCGATTTCGACCAGCCGGCGTAAGTGGGATGGAAAGCCTAAGAGCCCTGGCTCTTAGGCAAAGAGGTGAAAGGAAGACGGAAGTCGAAGCACCTGAAAAAGATAATAGAGTTAGAAATGGAGGACGAAATATGGCACCGGGAGGACCAAAACCAAGAGGAATGAAGACACAGGTACAAAACCCTGGAAAGGTTATAGGACGCCTGTTTTCATATGTATTTTCAAAATATAAAATTCAACTGATTATAGTAGTCGTGTGTATTCTTACTGGAGTTGCGTGCAATGCACAGGGAACAATGTTCATGCAGTCACTTATTGATGATTACATAGTTCCTATCATGAAGAGTACGGATAAAGATATGTCGGGGCTGGTGCATGCAATCACAAGAGTAGCGATTTTTTATGGCATTGGTGTTGCAGCGATACTTTTGCAGAGTCAGATAATGGTAAATGTTACACAGGGAACACTTAAGAGTCTTAGAGATGATATGTTTACCCATATGGAAAATCTTCCTGTTAAGTATTTTGACACACACGCACACGGCGACATCATGTCAATGTACACTAATGATATCGATACGCTAAGACAGGTAATTTCACAGAGTGCACCACAGCTTTTTAACAGTCTTATTACAATAGTGACTGTAATTGTGTGCATGCTTGTTCTTAGTATTCCGCTCACGCTTGTAACACTTTTTATGGTAGGTGTTACGTTGTTTGTAAGTAAAGGACTTGCCACTAACTCAGGCAAATATTTCGTTAAGCAGCAGGCTGATATCGGTAAACTTAACGGATATATTGAAGAAATGATGGAAGGTCAGAAGGTTGTAAAGGTATTCTGCCACGAAGAGCAGGCGATAGAAGATTTTGATAAACTCAACGAACAGCTTTTTGACAGTGCATACAAAGCAAATAAATTTGCCAACATCCTTATGCCGGCAAATGCGCAGATAGGTAACATCAGCTACGTTCTTGTAACAATCGTTGGAAGTGTACTTGCAATCAAAGGAATAACCGGTCTGACGCTTGGACGCCTTGCAAGTTTCTTAATGTTTAACAAGAGTTTTAACATGCCAATCAACCAGGTCAGCATGCAGCTTAACAGCATTGTTATGGCGATTGCCGGAGCCGACAGAATCTTTAGACTTCTCGATGAAGAAGTGGAAGCGGATAATGGTTATGTTACATTGGTTAATGCCAAAGAGGACAATGGTAATCTTGTTGAAACAGATGAGAAGAACACAGGCAGATGGGCATGGAAGCACACCCATCAGGCAGACAAGAGCGTTGACTACGTACCGCAGGCCGGCGACATAGTCCTTGACGATGTGGACTTTGGATACACTGATGAGAAGATGGTTCTTCACAACATCGTGCTTCACGCACAGGCCGGCCAGAAGATTGCCTTTGTAGGTTCAACAGGAGCCGGTAAAACAACAATCACAAACCTTATTAACCGTTTCTATGACATACAGGATGGTAAGATAAGATATGACGGAATCAATGTTAATAAGATAAAGAAAGCAGATCTTAGACATTCACTTGGCATGGTACTGCAGGAAACACACTTATTTACCATGTCAGTAATGGAGAACATTAGATACGGTAACCCTGACGCCACAGATGAAGAAGTTATTGCAGCAGCAAAGCTTGCCAACGCCCACAGCTTTATAAAGCATTTACCACAAGGATATGACACAGTCCTTACCGGTGACGGCGCAAGCTTAAGCCAGGGGCAAAGACAGCTCCTTGCTATCGCAAGAGCGGCAGTTGCCAACCCACCGGCCCTCATCCTCGACGAGGCTACTTCATCAATCGATACAAGAACCGAGAAACTTGTCCAAAGCGGAATGGATAAGCTTATGAAGGGCAGAACAACATTTGTTATTGCCCACAGACTTTCAACGGTCCGCAACTCTGACTGCATCGTAGTCCTAGAGCAGGGACGAATTATCGAAAAAGGAAACCATGATGAGCTGATTGCAAAGAAAGGGAAGTATTATCAGCTCTACACGGGCAAGACGGCTTAGGGGGGAAACATCCATCTGGTCACCTGCCTTACATATACGGCACACCTGCCTTACATATACGGCACACCTGCCTTGTCAGATATCTCTTACGCTCCCCTGCCTAAGGCAGAAGGTCGCGTGCGAGACACCGACGAGGCAGGTGTGCCTGTTTTGTGTGAGGGGGAGGGATGAAAATGGGATGGGGGGATTAGATTGTAGTAGAGTGGATTGAATTTAATTGGATTTGTGACAAGGCGTTATTAGGTTGGGATGGATTGGATTGGAGCTAAGTCGTTATTGGAATGCATGTTCCACCTAAGAGGGGGGGAATTACAACCGGAAGGAGGAGTTATTGAAATCCAGTTGTAAAAACAGGAACTAGATTACAACCAGAAGGAGTAGTTATTGAAATTCAG
>CACXFB010000099.1 GCA_902766825.1 uncultured Lachnospiraceae bacterium | reverse complement strand
TCGTTTACAGTCTGAACAACATAATGCTGTTATATGGTCTGGCAACATAAGACTTTATAAAGTCTTATAATTCTCCTGTATTATGTCGTATGCTTTTTTTCCGCTTTCACTATCAGTCACAAATTTGAACAATACGGATGGTATCACAACTCCGCCTGGTGCATAAGTTACGGTCACGATATTGCCGGATTTTGCAGCCATGCATTTGTCGGAAGGTATTCTTTTGCCGTTGTCGGTTATTATGTAATCCTTATCGACAGCAAAGCGGTTGAAGAATGATATTACTGCGGCGATTATTATAAGGACACCTGCGATTTTTCCGAGAGTGTATACAAAATGCCATGGACGGTAGCCGAGTTTCATAAGATTCTCGGAACGGTCCGCGGAATTGTTGTATATGAATGAGTCGGATACGATAAATGTGTATACCATTAAAACGCCTACTACAAGCGAAAATACAGAAGATATTTTTACTACACCTTTTGCGAATACTTTCACCGTAGTATTTCTTTGTTTTATGTATGTTGATGCTTGAAGTATTATATATGCTGTTTCAAAGACTGCAAAAAGAATAAGAACAGCTAAGAGCAGTATAAATTTCATTTTTTCGTTCATCGTCTCAATTTGCCTCGTTTCATTGGTTTATGATGTGTCTTGTTTAGAGAATAAAGATTAGAGACTAAAGACTTGCTTTTTGTCCCTTTGCTCCTCTTGAGCGGGTGCGGACACGTTTTGCGGAATATTTTTGTCCGTCAAATACGAAGATGTCTTCGTCGATGCTAAGTACCGTACTGAATGCTATTGAATCTTTTGAATCAAGGCTTATGGCTTTGACACCGCGGCCGGTTTTCTTAAATTCAGGAACATCTTCTAACATAAATCCAAGTGACAGTTTCTTGTCTGTATATATAATTACCTTCATATCACCGGAGAGAACTTGTGATGAGGTAAGAAGTGTAATGCTTGAAATCTCGTCGTTTTCCTCAAGCTTTGTGGATGCAATCATGAGTCTGTTTGTCATGAATTCTGCACCGGATACACGCTTGATGTAGCCTTTTTTGGTTATAAATACTGTCTGGGATTCAAACAGTGTCTCAAATGATGTTACGGCTATTATATCTTCATCACCAAGTTTACATAGATTGTGCATGAGAACACCTTTATCTTTGATTTTTGTCTTTGGAATTGAGGATACCTTAACCTGATACATATTACCTTGTGCGGAGAACACACAAAGCTTATCATCGTTGTTAAGACATACAATATGTTTATATTCAGCCAAAGATTCAGGTGTTGTTCTTGAATACGTAGCAGTATCTACGGATTTGGTGTAGCCAAACTTGTCAACAAGGACATATACGGTCTCAATCTTTACCTCTTCTTTGTAGTTGACTGTCTCTTCATCTGTAATCTGTGTTTTTCTTGGTTCATCAAATTCTTTTTTGTATGCGCGAAGACGATTCTTAATCTGTTTTAAGAGAGATTTTTCGTTGCTAAGAATCTCTTTGTATTCTTCGATTTTGCCTTTGAGTTCGTCACTTTCAGTGGTGAGTTTTAAAATCTCAAGACCGACAAGACGGCTAAGAGGCATTGCAAGAATGGCATCTGCCTGTGCAGGTGTAAAATCAAGAGTTTTAGCCTGCTTTTCTGATTCCTTTGATTTGAACTTAATGTCTGTAATGTTACCTGTTGTAAGACATTCTTTTGCCTGTTTTACAGATTGTGATCCTCGAAGAATTTCGATTATAAGATCAATAACATCAGTAGCACGAATAAGACCGTCAACAATCTCAAGGCGAGAGATTGATTTGTTTAAAAGGTGTGTGAACTCTTTTGTGTAGAGTTCCTTTTGGAAATCAATGAATTCTAGTATCATTGATTTAAGGTTAAATGTTATTGGCTGCTGTTCTTTAACGGCAAGAAGATTAACCGAATATGTATCCTCAAGCGGTGTCTTTTTGTAAAGACCGTTAAGGAGATTTTCGGCATCTCTGTCCTTTTTAACCTCGATTACAATACGAATACCTTCTTTTGAAGATTCGTCTCTTACATCATATATTTCATCAAATACTTTATCACGCATCAGCTGTGTAAAGCTTTCAACAAGCTTTGTCTTGTTGCCGGAGAGGGTATAAGGAATCTCAGTGATAATGAGATTGGTTCGTCCATATTCACCCTTCTCGGTCTCTACGCGGCCTCGTATTCTGATTCTTCCTTCGCCTGTTGAATAAATCTGCATAAGGTCAGACTTGTTGACAATGATTCCTCCTGTAGGAAAATCAGGACCAGGTATAATGCTCATGAGTTTTTCCATTGTGATATTAGGACTGTCTATTGTTGCAATTACACCGTCTATGACTTCCGCAGGATTGTGAGTAGGAATGTTTGTTGCCATACCTACGGCAATACCTGTTGTTCCGTTAATAAGCAGATTTGGAAGCATTGCAGGAAGTACTACAGGTTCCTTTTCACTGTTATCAAAGTTAGGAATGAAATCAACAAGATTTTTATCAAGGTTTTCAAGTAACAGTGCACCGCCTTTAGAAAGACGTGCTTCCGTGTAACGCATTGCAGCAGCGCTGTCTCCGTCAATAGAACCAAAGTTACCATGACCGTCGATAAGAGGAATGGCAAGAGAGTACTCTTGCGCCATATGTACAAGTGCGTCGTATATTGAGCTGTCTCCGTGAGGATGGTATTTACCCATTGTGTCGCCGACTATACGGGCACTTTTTCTGTGTGGTTTGTCAGGGGCAAGACCGAGTTCTTTGCATGCATAAAGAATTCTACGCTGAACCGGCTTAAGTCCGTCTCGAACGTCAGGAAGAGCTCTTGCGATGATAACGCTCATCGCATAGTCTCTGTATGAGGTTTTCATTTCCTCAGAAAAATCCAGTTGTATTATATTTTCTTCTTGGTTAATTGTTGTTGACATATTGAGTTACTCCGTTCCTAATCTATACATCAAGTGTTGCGTACTGTGCTTCTTCCATAATAAATTCACGTCTTGGAGGCACATTGCTGCTCATGAGAGTTGTAGTTATCTCATCAGCTTCAACAGTATCGCTTATTGTTATCTGTGCAAGTATTCTCTGCTCTGGATCAAGTGTTGTCTCCCATAACTGGTTGGCATCCATTTCTCCAAGTCCTTTGTATCGCTGCATTGTGAGAATCTTTACATCAGGCTGTTTTCTGAACTTTTCAAGTTCAAAGTCATTAAAGATGTATTTTGACTGTTTAAGTTTTTTGTTCTTAACAGTAGTCTCGTATTCAACCTTGTACAGAGGCGGAAGTCCTCTATATACTTTGCCTTCCATTATGAGCTCTGGCATAAATCTGTAGAAGAAGGTAAGTAAAAGTGTGCTTATGTGAGCACCGTCCACGTCGGCATCGGTAAGAATAATAATCTTGTTGTAACGAAGTTTGGTTATATCAAATTCGTCGCCGATACCGCATCCAAATGATGCAATCATCGTCTTAATCTCGTTGTTTAAAAGAACTTTATCAAGAGTTGCTTTTTCAACGTTAAGAATCTTACCACGAAGTGGTAAAACGGCCTGAGTTTTACGGTTACGGGCTGTTTTAACAGTGCCGCCGGCTGAATCTCCCTCGACGATATATACTTCACATTCCTCCGGCTTTTTTGAAGAGCATGATGCAAGTTTGCTCTTAGTATCCACATCATTAAGCTGTTTTAGAACAGCATTTCTTGCTTTGTCGGAAGCTTTTCGTGCATTGTATGATTTCATTGAATTGTCGAGAATTTTCTTAAGTATCTCAACATTTTTGTCAAGGTATCTTGTAACCTGCTGGCTGAATACATCGTCAACGGCTACCTTGGCGTCGGTATTACCAAGCTTTGTCTTTGTCTGACCTTCAAACTGTGGGTCCGGATGTTTGATTGAAATGATGGCAACGATTCCGTTACGGATATCTTTACCGTCAAAGTTTTCATCTTTGTCCTTAAGGACTCCAAGTTCCCTTGCGTACTGGTTCATTATTCTTGTTAATGCAGTCTTAAACCCGGTTACAAGTGTTCCACCGTCAACTACATTGATTCTGTTACAGTATGCATTAATCTGCTCTGTGAAGCTGTTTGTATACTGAAATGCGACCTCAACCTCTATGTCACCGCTTACGCCTTCAATATAAATCGGTTCCTCATGAAGAGTGGTGTTTTCACGGTTGATGTATTTGACATAACTTTTGATTCCTTCCTCTTCGCAGTAGGTCTTTTCAGTGTTGTTGACTTTATCCTTGAAAGTGATTTTAAGTCCTTTATTAAGAAATGCTATCTCTTTAAGTTTTTTTCTTATTACTTCAGGCTTAAACTGTGTTGTCTCAAATATTGTTCCGTCAGGATAGAAGAGTACTTTTGTACCGGTATCGTTCTTGCGGCATGTTCCAACCACAGGAAGCATTCCGTCAACAAGTTCGGTTACCGGATTACCGCCGTCCTCGTATTCGTCTCTGTACACGTTACCGTCACGTTTTACCTCAACAACCATCTTAGAAGACAGAGCGTTAACTACCGAAGCACCTACACCGTGAAGACCACCGGAAACCTTATATACGGAGTTGCCGAATTTTCCACCGGCATGAAGGATGGTATATACAACTCTGGCAGTCGGAATGCCCTCTGTAGGGTGTATGTCGACAGGGACACCACGTCCGTTGTCGGCAATCTCTATGGAACCGTCTTTGTTGAGTGTTATATCAATCTGGGTACAAAAACCTGCAAGATGTTCGTCGATACCGTTATCAAGAATCTCCCAGATAAGATGGTGGAGTCCGCGGCTTCCTGTACTACCGATGTACATTCCGGGACGCTTTCTTACGGCTTCAAGTCCTTTTAATATTACTATCTGACTTCCGTTATACTGATCCATGTCTACCTCCGTTATCAGTCATTAAATGAGCAGTTTAATTCTTTATATCGTTTGTTGATGTTTTTGATTTCTTTCTTTGTAAATGAATATGATTTCTTCTTACCGTTCTTCATCACATAAGTGAATTTGTGAAGAAGAGTAATCTTTTTGAGAGTATCAGATACGCTTTCACATTCACTGTGATCGATAATGTGAATTTTTATTCCTATAACTATAAATGTTAATTTATCTGTAACATATATTCTCTTGCTTATTTTTCTTGAAGTTTTAAATTCAGCTTCCAAAGATTTCTCATCCCAAGCGTCGTGAGAAGAAATAAAGCTGTCAATTCCCTTAACATGGTTACCTGCAAACATTATTACAATTGAAATAACAGCAGCAATTATGAGTGCAAGTGAAACTGCAGTAACTATTATAATGTATGGTATACTCATGCCATCAAGAGTATTGTATTCGATATAATAACTTCCATGAAGTTTATTTTTTGCCTCTTCGCTGCGGGTGGCATAAGGAACTCCGAATTCAAAGTTCTCTTTGCTGTTGCCTTTAAGTTTGTGAAGAGTACCTTTTACGGTCATACTCTTTGGTTTAGATGTTTGTCCGTCCATCGGGGTTGCACTGTTTGCTTCAAGAACTTCATCAACATAGCTTTCCATATGTCCCGGAAATTCTATTCCATAATAAAAATCGTAATCTTCATTGTAAATTATATAGCTTATGCTGTTATCTGTGTACTCGTAGTAATCTATAGGTTCTGTAACATTCATTTCTACATAGCTGCCTTCAAAATTAGAAAGGCTGGCTGATGTTATATCTTCAGGACCTTTTATGAGTGAGATTATACGAAAGCGTGTCATTACAAGCAGAGCAACTGTGAGCAATATCAGGGCTGCTGCAAATATCATATACGATTTTTTTACCTGTTTAGTAAGTTTCTTGTTCATATTTTACCTCGGTTTCTTAAATGCTCTGGCAAAGTGTATTGGTTTACATTATTTCTGGATGAACGGATCCTGATCTATTGGGTTTAATTCAAAAGGATCATCTATATTTACAGAATTATTTACTGGTGAATTAAAAGAAGAATTGTCTGTGTAAGGGTTTGCCGGTGTGTTATTAAATGAATCGTTTTCGTTAGAATCCTGTTCAAGAGAATAACCATTATACTGCATAAATTCTCTTTTCTTTTGTTCTTCTTCTTTTACCATTCTTAAGAATCCGTCGAAATTATGCTTAAACATGTGATCTATCTGTGGGTCAGAACCTACGAAAATATTAGGGCAGAGACGATCATATGCTTTAAGAACCTGATCGGCTTCGGCAGGATTAACGGGTATTTTTGTGAATTTCTTATTGGCATCTGAAAGCATAATAAGGCTTTTTTGGTTCTTGCTGTTTTTATTGTAATAATGATATGCCCAAATGAAATCTTTATTGTTTGCTATGTGGAATTTTGCACCACTTATCCAATAAGTTTTGGCTTCACTAATCCAGTGATCTTTAGCATATATGCTTGCATTTCTAAAGTCAGCATCAAGGGATGCTTCTGAATCATAAGGATGATCTTTAAGATAAGAGTTAATACCTTTCATAGCTCCGTTGGTTACTAACATAACAAAGTTATAAATAGAAAGGATAAAGCATACTATTGCACCAAGTGTAAGGATAATGAGCCATATAGGATCCCATCCCTTAATTTTTTCGGTTTTAACCCAGTAACCTGTTTGGTAACTGTCACTGTCTGAATCTACAAGTGCCTGCTGGAAGTATTTAAAGTCTTCTTTATTCATTTTGGTAATAGTACCTTTGACTGTGTAGTTTGCTTTGTTAGTATAATCAAGTAAACTTTCTATCCCATTTTTATCATATGCTGATTTAGAAAACAGTACACCGTAAAATTCACCGCTGCTGAATTCATTTTGATATTCTCCATTGTATTTAAACTCATCGTTGTAACACATAACACCGTAACCGGTTGTGTGTTCATCTATAGTGATAGTATATTTTTTTGTTTTAGTTATTTCTTCAACGAAAACTCCAATCATGTACTGTGCATTAAATTCTACATACTCTCCGACATGTTCACTCATATCAAAATTTTCTGTGTTATCAATTTTTTTAGGACCGGATATATAATCTATTATTCCGAGTTTTGTAATACCTAATAAAATGGTTCCAGTGATTAACAGAAGAACTGCATATATTGTGCGTGTCTTGTTAATCTTTTGTCTTATGATGTCAATCATTTTGTTCCTCCATTGTGCGATAATAATCTACTATTCCAAATATCCATAGTATCATTAGAAATCATTTTTTACAATTAAAATATTAATTACTTTCTTGACGTTATTTGCTGTGACTAGTATAATTTAGCTGTATTTTGCGAAAAAAATGATTACTTATTATATAAAGCAATAAGAGAAATGAGGAACCGATATGAAGAAACCATTTGTGACAAAAGAACAGGTAGAGCAGATTGTAAAGGATTTTCCTACACCATTCCATCTTTATGATGAGAAGGGAATAAGGGAGAATGCAAGAAAGCTTAAGCAGGCATTTTCATGGAACAAAGGATACAAAGAGTATTTTGCCGTTAAGGCGACACCTAATCCATTTATCCTTAATATTCTTAAAGAAGAAGGCTGTGGAACAGACTGTTCTTCACTTACAGAGCTTATGATGTCTAAGGCATGTGATATCACAGGTACTGATATAATGTTCTCATCTAACGATACACCTGCTGAGGATTTTGTACTTGCAAAGGAACTTGGTGCAATTATCAATCTTGATGATATTACACATATTGATTTCCTTGATAAAGTATGCGGTATTCCTAAGAGAATCTGCTGCCGTTTTAATCCGGGCGGATACTTTACTCTTGGAACAGATATCATGGATAATCCGGGAGATGCCAAGTACGGAATGACAAAGGATCAGATAATTGAGGCTTATACACGTCTTAAGGGCATGGGTGTCGAGGAATTCGGACTTCACGCATTCCTTGCAAGCAATACAGTAACTAACGAGTATTACCCTACACTTGCAAAGATTATTTTTGAACTTGCAGTTGAGCTTAAGGAAAAGACGGGTGCCAACATAACATTTGTTAACCTTTCAGGTGGTGTCGGAATACCTTATACTCCTGATAAAGAGCCTAATGACATTCTTGCAATCGGTGAAGGTGTAAGAAAGGTATTTGAAGAGGTTATGGTTCCTGCAGGACTTGGCGATGTTGCAATCTTTACCGAGCTTGGAAGATTCATGCTTGCACCTTATGGATGTCTTGTTACTAAGGCTATTCACGAAAAGCATATTTACAAAGAATACATCGGTGTTGATGCATGCGCGGTTAACCTTATGAGACCTGCAATGTATGGTGCATATCATCACATTACAGTGCTTGGAAAAGAAAATGAGCCATGCGACCACAAGTATGATGTTACAGGTTCACTTTGCGAGAACAATGATAAGTTTGCCATCGACAGAATGCTTCCAAAGATTGATATGGGAGATTATCTTGTAATACATGATACAGGAGCTCATGGTTTTGCAATGGGATACAATTATAACGGAAGATTAAAGTCCGCAGAAGTACTTCTTAAGGAAGATGGAAGCACTGAGCTTATCCGTCGTGCAGAGACTCCAAAGGACTACTTTGCAACATTTGATTTTACCGATATTTTTGCTGATATTTAATATGGTTTAGTTAGATCTGATATAGATGGAGATGCCGTGGTAGAAGTTAAGGGATATGTGGAGAAAATAAAATTTAAGAATATTGAGAACGGTTATACAATACTTGAGCTTTCAGGTGATGATGAAATAACCGTTGTGGGTATATTTCCCGGAATTAACGAAGGGGAATATATCAGGGTTACAGGAGAGGAGACTGTTCATCCGGTGTACGGGGAACAGATTCAGATGAAGCAGTATGAAGTTGTCATGCCGGAGGATGAGCAGGCTATTGAAAGATACTTAGCCTCCGGTGTTATAAAAGGAATAAGGGAAGCAACTGCCAAAAAGATTGTTGAGAAGTTTGGGAAAGATACTTTTCGTGTAATTGAGCAGGAACCTGAAAGACTTGCGCAGATTAAGGGAATCAGCGAGAATAAGGCACGCCAGATTGCACTTGCGGTTGAAGAAAAAAGAGAACTGAGAAATGCTACTATTTCACTACAGAAATATGGCATTTCTCCTTCGTTTGCAATAAAAATATACAACAAGTACGGCTCTATGATGAATGAGGTCATAAGAAATAATCCGTATCGACTTGCGGAAGAGATTCAGGGCATTGGATTTTTAACTGCTGATGAGATTGCGGTTAAGATGGGGTTTGACCTTAACAGTAATATGAGGACAAGAGCAGGAATACTGTATGTTCTTACTATGGCAGGTGGCGAAGGCAATATCTATTATCCTATGGAGGAGCTTATCCGAAAGACTGCGGATTTGCTTTTGATTGATACCGAGTCGATTAAAAAATGCCTTGAAGAGTTGTCGCTTGACAGAAAGATTATCGTGAGGGACATTGAAGATGAGCAGGTTGTGTATCCGGCGCCGCTTTATTACATGGAACTTAATTGTGCCAAGATGCTTATCGATTTGAATGTGGATATGGAAGTTGATGAAGTTCTTCTTGAGAGAAGGGTTGCGTCCATAGCGCAAAGGGAAGAAATCGAGCTTGACATTCAGCAGAAAAATGCAGTGAGTGAGGCGGTAAGACGTGGTATAACCGTCATAACGGGAGGTCCGGGAACGGGTAAGACAACAACTATAAATACAATAATAAGACTATTTGATGAAGAGGGACTCAACATTGTACTAGCAGCTCCGACCGGACGTGCGGCAAAGAGAATGAGTGAGACCACAGGTTATGATGCCCAGACTATACACAGGCTTTTAGAGATTAGCGGCGGTATGGGAAGAGATGATGATTCGACATCATTTATGTTTGGAAGAAATGAGTCAAATCCCCTGGAGGCTGACGTTATAATAATAGATGAAATGTCGATGGTTGATATCTACATAATGGATTCGTTGTTAAAAGCTATTACGGTTGGAACAAGACTTATTCTTGTAGGAGATGTTAATCAGCTTCCAAGTGTCGGTCCAGGTAATATTCTTAAAGATATTATAGCGTCAGGAGCGTTTAACGTTGTTTCGCTCGTAAAAGTATTCAGGCAGGCTGCAATGAGTGATATTGTTCAGAATGCCCACAGAATCAATGAAGGTAATCTGATTAAACTTGATAACAAGAGCAAGGACTTTTTTATGATGCAGTCACTTGATTCAAGAGAGATTGCCACCATGATACGAATACTTGTTAAAGACAAACTTCCAAAGTATGTTGATGCGCCTGTACATGACATACAGGTTCTTACTCCGATGAAAAAGGGAGACGTCGGTGTGGAAAACCTTAATCGCATCTTACAGGAATACATTAATCCTCCGGCAAAAAACAAGAGAGAAAAGGAAGCACACGGATGTGTATTCCGAGAAGGTGACAAAGTAATGCAGATTCGCAATAATTACCAGATGGAATGGGATGTGCGTAACAGCTTTGGCATAATAACCGATAGAGGAACAGGAATATTTAACGGAGATTGCGGAATAATAAAAGAGATAAATGAATTTGCCGGTGAAGTTACAATAGAATTTGATGAGGGCAAAATCGTTGAATATAAGTTCAGTCAGTTAGATGAGATTGAGTTAGCATACGCAATTACAATTCATAAGTCACAGGGAAGCGAGTATCCTGCAGTGGTTATTCCACTGCTTAGCGGACCTAAATTACTGATGAACAGGAATCTTTTATACACGGCTGTTACAAGAGCAAAGAGTTGCGTGACAATAGTAGGAAGTCCGAGAATGGTTGAGCTTATGATAGGTAATGAGAGCGAAACAAGAAGGTATTCAAGCCTTGCACTTAGAATCGATGAGATGAACCGATAGTATTTAATAATATTTTGCTTTTATTTTGCCGTTGTAAGATATATAATTTTTATAGATGTTTTTCCGACAGAGATTATTGTCGGTGTGCGAATAAAGATAAGAAAGGAATACGTGATATGAAAAAGAATTTAGGTAAAAAAATAGTTACGGTATTTTCTGTTGCAGCATTTATCGGAGGAGCTGCATTAGCGGTAAAGACTCTTATCGGTAAGTTTTCTGACAAGGATGACGAGGATGATGATTTTGAGAAGTTCTTTGATGATGACGATGATGAGTTTGATGAGATTTTCAGCGACAGTGAAAAAGAATCAAGAGATTATGTTACAATCAATATAACTTCTGACGGTTCACAGAAGGTTGAAGAGGAAGAAAAGAAAGAAGATAAAGCACAAGATTCTTCTGAAGAAATAGAGACTGAAGATAAAGAAGATAAAGAGAACGAATAAAACTGTACGTTAAGATAACTGACCCTTGGGAAAAATATTCTCAAGGGTTTTTTTTTCGAAGTTGTTAGTATATAATCATATAGGTGACTTTGCAGGAACTTATTTTCATGGAGGAAATTGTGAATAAGAAAAAGAATAAAGCCTTACCAAGAGGATTGTTTGTAATATATATATTTGTTATGAGTTATTTCCTTTTCTGGAGCGATGACAGAAGTGTGCTTAGCACCCGCATGTATAATCTTGAACCGTTTAAGGAGATAAAAAGGTTTATTACATACAGAGAACAAATCGGAATAGAGGCATTTATCATTAACGTTATAGGTAATGTTGTTGCATTTATGCCGTTTGGATTTCTGATTCCTATGATAACCAAAGGAAAGTCGGGATTTTTTAAGACATCTGCCTTGTGTTTGTTATTTACATTGATGATTGAGAGTATACAGTATATCATGAGACTTGGACGATTTGATGTCGACGATATTATAATGAATACTGCAGGCGGGATAGCGGGTTATATTATTTATGCGATATGGAATAGAATCCATAGCACCAGTAAATGATAAAGGAGAATACTATGCTTTCAAGAGCTAACAGAATACGAATGTTTTTTAAAGGGACACCTGCGTCGGTTATGACAGCCGCGTTGCTTGGAATGATGTCGGTTGTTATCTTTTTTGCGTCAGCAGTGTTGTCGGTAATGGAGCGTGGTAATGCAGGATTAATCCTTGGCGTTATGGGTGTTGGTGCAATGATTCTTGATGTTGTTGGTTTCTCACTTGCGGTTAACCATGCAAGAAGCAAGGGTGAAGATGTGTATTACGGTATGTCACTGGTGGCGGTTATACTCAACGGCGCAATGTTTATTATTTATATGATTTTTTATATTTTTGGTTTTTTGATAAGTCTGTAGGCTGTTTTGTTCTGCAGATTTATTTTTTTGATTAAATAGTAAACAAAATGTAAGTATTTCTTTATAAATTGGAGTCAAAGATATAGTATAGTAAAATTGGTTTTAAAAACAGAAAGGACGGATTGGATGGAAGAGTTAAGTATTTTAGTTGTTGATGATGAAGTTGAGATTGCTAATCTCGTGGAGATACATCTTGTGTCGGAAGGTTATAAAGTGTTTAAAGCTAACAATGCGGCCACGGGACTTAACCTTTTGGCTAAAAATGATATACAGTTAGCAATAATTGATATAATGATGCCCGGTATGGACGGAATAACGATGGTTAAGAAGATAAGGGAAAACAGTAATATCCCTATTATCATGTTAAGTGCAAAATCTTCTGACCTTGATAAGATAGTTGGACTTGGAAGCGGAGCAGATGACTACGTGGCTAAGCCGTTCAATCCTTTGGAGCTTACAGCAAGAGTCAAATCAGCACTCAGAAGATATACCCAGCTTAATACAAAGACTGAGAGTGGATCGGCAAATGAAGTTCGCGTTCAGAATCTTACAATGAACAGAAATACGCATGCGGTTGTAGCATACGGTAAGGATATAGTGCTTACACCAACCGAATTTGACATCATATATATGCTTGCAAGTAATCCGGGCAGGGTATTTAGCACAGAGGAGATATTTGAAAATGTATGGGGCGAAAAAATGTTTGAATCAAACAATACGGTAATGGTTCATATACGTCGTATCAGAGGAAAAATTGAACTGGATGCTAAGAATCCTCAAATAATAAAAACAGTGTGGGGTGTCGGATATAAAATTGAAAAATGATGATTTAAAAAAAATTATTAAATTCAAAGAAACAGAAAAAGAGCCTAAAAAGAAAAGAACGCAGACAGCAATAGTTGCTATTTCTTTGGTGTGCATGTTTATAACACTTGTGTTCATTGTTGCATTGATTATGGATTTTAAATTGTATGATGAGTTAACTGGTGCTAACAGAAGAATCGTGTACGAAGAAGAGATTAAACCGGATGGTGGCAGTGCCCAAAAAGAGTATGACTTAAGACCCGAAAAAATGAATCAGGAAAAAAAGCTTCATTTTGATCTGGGAGGAATGATTTTTCTTACTGAGAGAGGAAGACAAAAACTTAATTATGTTATGATTATAAGATTGTTGCTTACTGTAACTATGGCAGCCGGTGTTTACTGCAGCAGTTTTTATAAACTTTCAAAAAAATATTTTAATCGTCTTGATAATATTGATGCTTCGGTCTCAAATATGGCAAGGGGAGAGTTTGATGTAAAACTTGAGGAAGATGATACAACCCAGCTTGGAATCATTTCCGCTAACATCAATAACATGGCAAAAAGGTTTGATGAGATTTTAAAAGAAAACAAGAAATCAGAGGAATCAAGAACGGAACTTATTACAAGTATTGCACATGATTTAAGAACTCCGGTTACGTCAGTGATGGGGTATCTTCAACTTGTCATAAGTAAGGAACTTGATGATGAGACAAGAGATAAGTATATAAGGGTTGCGTATGACAAATCAATAAGACTTGAGCATCTTATAGAGGATCTTTTTACCTATACGAAGTTTTCTATAGGTAATTATCCTTTGCAATATTCAAAGATTGATATAGGAACTTTGTTAGAGCAGATGGTAGATGAATTCTATCCTCAATTTATAGAAGAAGATTTAAATTGTACATTTACAGGAGGATCTAATCTTAATATAGAGGCAGACGGTGAACTGTTGGCAAGACTTTTTGCAAATCTTCTCAGTAATTCCATCAAGTATGGTAAAGAAGGTAAGAGTATTAAGGTTGAGGCAATGAAGGAAAATGATGATAACGTATGTGTTAAAGTAACCAATTATGGAAGAATTATTCCGAAAGATGACCTTGAAAGAATATTTGACAGATTCTACAGAGTGGAAAGTTCCAGAAGCAGAACTACAGGCGGAACCGGACTTGGTCTTGCAATAGTAAATGAGATTGTTACATTGCACAAAGGAACAATAGAGGTTACAAGTGGTATGGAGGGAACGGTATTTACAGTGAGACTGCCTATAAGAGCGGATAAAGAAAAAGAGGTATAAAAGATGTTGAGTTTTAAAAACGCATTTAAAATGCTTATTTTTACTATTATGATGTCGGTGATGCTGATACCGTCAGTTACGGCAGATGCATCGGAAACAGTTATATCCGAAAAGACAAAATCAAATGAAAATTTTAATGTTACAACGCAGATATGTTTAGAATATTCTGTTGAACAGAGAGGCGTTGTCGCTAATATTTTCATAGAGAACAGGAAAGATTCGGATTTTAGCGGCACAGTATATATTAAACAGAATGACCATGGTTTTATTATAAACAAATATGAAATTAATATTGATAGTGGTGAAAAAGTTTGTTTATCTGAAGAATTATCATTACTGAACGACAGACAGACGTATCTGTATGTGAAAATTAAAAATCAAAATAATAAAGAGGTGTATAACGATTACTTTAATGTATATGTGGAAAATCAAAGTCTTGAAAATAGATATAATGTAGGGGTTTTAAGTGAAGATAAAGATTTTATATATAATAATATAGATATTATTAAGAGATATAGTAACTGGTATTTTGATTTTAGCATGAATGATGATAAGATTGATTACTATAAAAATTTTCCTAAGGAAGGAAAAATCTCCGGTTTTTATGATGTTTTTATTATTGACGGATATGATACTAAAAAACTGAGTAAAGAGGATGTTGACACACTGATAAAGTTTGTTGATGAAGGTGGGGTATTGATTTTAGGTACTGGTGAAAAAACGGCAGACGTCCTTGATGGATTTGGCAATCTGATTGATTATACTTACAAGGGGACAATTGACAAAATATTAGATAAGAAACAGATTGCAGGGGATATGTATGTAAGTTATGAGATAGGTAAGTATTATGATATTAATACTGACAGATACGATTATGATGATTTTATAGATGAGTGGGATACTGTGTGGAGGGATTATTACAAGGGAGTTGATATATCGAAAAAATACAGCTATTATGACTGGACAGCTAAAGAACCTGAATACATGGTTGGTGATGATAAATTTGTGTTCAAAGAGGCTGAGATAAAAATTAATAATTCTTCATATGAGACTGAGTCAGAATTTTTCACAGAGAGTGTTATAGAAAAAGGGGAAGGAAAAATAATAATTGTACCTTTTAGTATCAAAGATTGTGCAGATTTTGTAAACATCGATAAAATTGTTAAGGATGATGATTTTGTTGGTGATATAGCTCCTGAGTGTATTGTGGAAAAAAGCGATAGAACAAGCATTTCAATATATATAATTCTTAGTATCATTTACATAATTATTGTTATTGCATCTATTGTTTATGTAACAAAGAAAATGAAAAAGTCGTATCTTTCGTGCATTGCAATATTTATTACGGCGGTTGTTTTTTCTGTTGTTTTTTATGGAGCAGCCAGAAAAATGCAAATGGGAGATATGCTAGGATACGTTACTCTTAACACATATTATGATACAGGTAAAGTTGTTTCAAATACTGAATTTTGTCTGGTTAACCAGGAAGACTCCAAATACCAGTTGGAAATAAATACTCCAAACATGATTTCTGCTACAGACTACAGTGTGAGTGATTATGATGGATACTATTATGTTAACGGTAATCGTGGAATAAAGGAAAAATGGGATGAATCAGAAGGAATAATATTTGACAGGACGAATCAGACTGACAACCAGAAAATTACAATTAATAAGCTTGCACCATATTCTATGTGTAATTTTGGATTTTCATCTAAATATAAAGGAGAAGGGTGTTTTAAATTTGAGAAGAAGGAAGATGAATATCTGTTGTGTAATAACACAGGTAAGGATTTAAAATGCGCTGTTATTATGGTGGATGGACGTTATAAAGTGCTTGGTGATTTGAAACAGAATGAAGAAATTCTGATTCCGAATCTGATGCTTGAGGATAACGATATTGATTATACGAGTTTTGTTTCAGATGATGTTGATGATAAGATGGCAATGTCTATAGTAAGGCAGTATAGAAATATTGCTAATAACAGATCTGGGGTAAATATATATGCAATCGAGTCATTTGATTCGGAGTATTTTTCAAATGATTGGACCGGTATGACTATTGCATCACAAAAATTGGGTGATGAAGAGGATTTTGGAATAATATCAATAGATGCGTTTGAAAATGAAGGTATTATAGTAGGCGACTATGATATTGACGCTGTGTATGATTGGGATGACAGTGCTCAGGATATTATCTGGTTGAATTCAGATGCGATAGTTTTATATGACATTCCAAAAGACAAAAAACTAAAATCTGTTCGGGTTAACGTGGATAAACTCAAAAAAATGGAAAATGATGAATACGGGTATAGTCTGGAAGATATGAATCCGGTGATGCAAATATATAATTACAAAACTGACTCGTACGATGTTTTGTATAACAAAAAAGAAAGCAGAGTAATAACGGAAACATCAGATTATTATGGTGAAAATAAACCTGTAAGAATTAAACTGAAAAATGTTGCTGTAATGCCGGATATTACTTTGGAGGTAGAATGATGTTAGAGATTAATCATCTTTATAAAAAATTCAAGAAAAAGAGTGTGCTGGATGATTTGAATCTTTTGATAGAAGATAATGAGATTTTTGGATTTGTAGGGCCAAATGGTGCGGGTAAGACTACTACTATGAGAATAATAGCCGGTCTGTTGGTGCCTGATGACGGAGAAGTTATCTGGAATGGAAAGAATGTTACACTTAATGCTGATGAGGTGAGGAGAAATATTGGATATATGCCGGATTTTTTTGGGGCATATCCAAATATTAAGACTTGTGAATACATGGAATATTTTGCATCTTTGTGTGGGTTTGTAGGTAATGATGTTAACAAAAGATGCGATGAATTACTGGAACTAGTGAATCTTATCGATAAAAAAGATGCTATGGTTGATACGTTTTCAAGAGGAATGAAACAAAGACTGTGTATGGCCAGATCGTTAATACATGACCCACAGTTGCTTATATTAGATGAACCTGCATCGGGTTTGGATCCAAGAGCACGTTTTGAAATGAAGGAAATAATGAAAACTCTCTGTCAGATGGGAAAAACAGTAATAATCAGTTCTCATATACTTCC
>CACXFB010000098.1 GCA_902766825.1 uncultured Lachnospiraceae bacterium | reverse complement strand
CATTTACAACAAGAGACGGCGAAGTTAAATCAAGAATCCTTCCAACTCATGATCCGGGTTCAATCGTTACAGATACACGTGCCAACATTCACTACCTCGTTACAGAGTATGGTAAGGTTAATCTTAAGGGATTATCTTCATGGCAGAAATGCGAGGCAATTATCTCAGTTGCACATCCTGATTTCAGGGATCAGCTCATAAAGGAAGCTGAAAAGATGCATATCTGGAGAAGAAGCAACAAGTAATAACGAATTATCAGCATAAAAGAAATAAGCGTATATGACAAAAAACATATACGCTTTTCTTTTTATTCTACATAATATTTTTCCCACGGAACATCTTTCCATCCGGTTGTATCAAATGTATCGCGGATACATTTGCAATAATAATTCAGTTTATCCTGCAGGTGCGTTGCACTGTCCATATCAATATAATGGTCACCTGTCATTACTTCCTCAAAAATTCGAGCCCTGTCTTCAGTTGGAAAAGTCATTGAATAATCATCCACGAAATATCTGTCAGAGTAATCCTCCCACCCTGTGGAATAATCCATGTACTTTTCATTTCCAAACTTTGAGTAATCAAATGTGTAAATATCATCTTCTGTTTTTGGATTTAACTTATTCCAGTTATCATTACTCAGGCAATAATCCTCTTCAAAATAATGTCTGTCCCATATTACCCCCTCAATAGCATGACACAATTCATGATTAAATGTCTCATTCACATTGCTTCTGTATGAACTGTCAATAACAATTACTCTCTTATCATCTATTGAATACTGGAATCCTCCTGCTTTGTCAAGTCCTCCATCGCTAACACCTATTATTGTTCCGGAAAGATTTATAAGCAATCCACTGTACCAGTCGTCAGCAAACTGTTCAAAGAAACCATCAGGATATCTTTTTAACTGAATTTCAAGCTCTTCAAGTGCTTCCGAAACAGTGTTAAAGTCCGTTACAGCCTGCATTGCATATCCTCCAAAGTAATCCTTGCACTCTTCACCTATTCTGATATCAACACCGTATCTTTTCTCCATATCATCAGCTTTTTCCCTAAGTATCTTTTTATCTGCGCTAAGCTCACCCGGAGTATATTTTTCAAAGTCTTCTTTTGTCTCTATCAAAGGAGATTCAATATCATTAATGGTAATTTTCTCAATCTTTGTAATATTCTCTATGTTATCATCCGTCGGAGTCCATATCAAATAGTACTGACAATTGTTAGCGCTTACGGAAAATAATATATCCCCGTTAGGCAATTAAAAAAAGTCATCAAAAATATACGCATTTACATAGTCAACCGGATCCATAGCTTCACTTTGGCTTCTTGAATCCTTGAAAATCTGCGGTTCGTCATTTGTGAATTTTGCAATTTCATTAACCAGCTTTTTATCAAAAATAATTTTTGTGGATGCAACCTGCTTATCATTTTCATACTTATAAAGAGTTACTCCATTATCTTTAACAACAACACCGATTACATTTTCTTTAGAAAGAACCTGCATAATTCTTGTGTCCTGATTACTCTTTAATTCATATGAATAGCCCTTTGTATTATCCGGAAGGTTGATGTATGTAATACCCTTATCGTCATACTCCGAAAGAGTCAGCTGATTGTCTTTATATTTCGGAAAATATGATGCATATGGAAATACCTTGATAGTTTCTCCCGTCTTAACATCAATCATTGCTGTATATGAATTTTTATCCGATGCAACAACTGATGCAAGAACATATTCGTTACCGCCCGGAGTCTCGCCAAAATCCGATACATAAGTAATCTGTTCATAATCTTTAACATCAACATCTGCTACTTTATTATCAGCAACATTAAAACACTTAAGCTTGTCTTCATAAGAATAATAGCCTGCCGACAAATCCTTATTTAAAAACAACGCAATACTCTCATTAAAATCATGACTGTATAATTGCTCAAGATTAAAGTCATACACTGTATAATTGTATTTTCCATTTTCATAATCACTGATTGATACATAAATGCAATCGTTCCTGCGGTTAATAATAACATCATTATCAAATTCAAGTTCTTTTTTTACCGACAGATCTTTGGTATCGAGTGAAACGAGGTGCTGTCTGTATTTATAATTATATTTGTTATAAATATCTTCCGGCGACCCTGTCTCTTTATAATCTTCATTAATCGTTATCTCACCGGCAAAGTAAGAAAGAACAACAATATCATCTTTAGCTGCGATAAGTTCAGGTTTACCAATCTGTGTGTTGCCATCATAGTTATCTCCCTGCACTGCTATAACAGATACATCAGAATATGAATTGGTTCTTGCACCATTTTCAAAACACACAAAGTTCTTCAGATTAAGAGGATTGCATTCTCTGATGCCGGTGTTTTCTTCTTCATCCTCTCCGTCGTCTTTTTCATCACCTTTTTCTTCGTTATCACTATCATTTTCAATTACTGTTTCTTCATCATTGCTTTTACCTGCATCCTCGCTGCTTTTACATCCTGCAAATGAACAGACAACAAAAAAAAAGGACAGAATAAATACAAAGCTTTTTTCCATCCTTTTTAATTTTCCTAAAAAGCTATCCGGACAAACCATCTGAAAGTACCTCTCTTTTCTATTAATGTACCTTCAGAATAACTACACATGAAAACATTTTCAAGCAGTTACCGGCATAGTTTAAAGTTATTTAAATATATTTAAATCTTCGTAAGAATTTATTAATTATAATATTTCTCCCAAGGCTGTGTTCCCCATCCGGTAGTGTCAAATGCTTTTCTAATGCATTTGCTATAATAATTCAGCTTATCCTTAAGATGCGGTGCCTTATCGAAATCAACTCCGTATCTTCCTGTCATTATCTCTTCAAACAATCTTGCTCTGTCTTCCGTAGGTTTTGTCATACTGTAGTAGTCCACAAAATAAGTATCATCATTTTCTTCGTATTTATTCTCAAATGCATATTTGTAATAATCTTCATAACCAAAATCAGAATAGTTATATGTATATACAGTACTGCCAATCTGAGGATTTAACTTCTCCCAGTTCTCATCACTAAGACAATAATCACTGTCAAACAGACATTTTTCCCAAATCACACCTTCTATTGCATGTGATAACTCATGGTTAAATGTTTGTATTATATCCGTTTCATAATTAGAATCAATAACAACAACACTATATTCATCTATGGTATTCTGGAATCCGCCGGCATATTCAAGATTCTCCTCATCAACACCTGTTATGGTTGACGTTAAATATATCTTAAGCCCTTTAGTGTAATCAGTAACAAATTGTTTAAAGAACCCTTGCGGATATCTTTTAAGCTGGCTTTCAAGTGCAGTTATTGCAGTCTCAACCTTACTATAATTAGTGAGTGGATCCATAGCATATCCGCCAAAAATATTTCTGCACTCCTCGCCTATATAAATCTCTACAGAATATTTTTTCTCAAGTTCGTCAGCTTTCTCTCTAAGAATCTTAAGATCACTGCTTACTTCTCCGGGAACATATTTTGACGCATCAATTTTCGTTTCAAGATTAGGGTCATTCAGACTGTCAATCGCAAAATCAGATACAGTTACAATATCTGTGCCAAGATTATCCTTTTGTGGCTTCCATTTTACATAATAACAATAATTCTGTGCATATGCTTCAAATATTATACTTCCGTCATCAAGCTGTACAGGACCGGACATAATTCCGACTCCATATACTCCTTCCCCAACTTCATAATCAAATTCTTCCTGTGCATCTTTAAATATCTGAGGTCTGCAATCTGTAAACTTTGAATAATCATCTGTTAAAGCAGCATCAAACGAAATATCTGTTGATGCTAAAAGTTTACCATCTTCAAGCTCATATAATTCAATCGTATTCTCTACACATTTTTCAATTAAAATTTTTCCGTCAGGCAGAACATTAAAACCTACAGTATCTATATTGTTGGCAACTGAATACGCTATCCCTTTTTTACAGTCCGAAAGATATATATAAGTAATCTTTCCTGTTTCCTCATATTTTTGCAACACCAGTTTATCAAAAGCTTCACCATTGATAAATGGTGCATCTTCATCTAACACCTTAACCGAATCGCCCGTAGCAACATCAATTATTACCGAATAGCACTTAGTATTAACGGCATTCGCTGATGCTGCTACATAAACCTTACCATCCTGTGACGTTATTACACCACTAAGATAATTGAATTTAAAGTAATCCGTCGTTGCGATTTCCTTTACGCTGTTATCATCAATGCAAATGCATTTGAGCTTACTATCCTCGATATAATAACCATTCTTTAAATTGCCGTCAAAATATAAAGTTATGTAATTCTCAAATTCATGTTCATATACAACATCAAGATTATAATCATACAACATAATTGATGTTTTATTATTATCATAATCTCTTGAACATATATATACATAACCATCATAAGAATATGCAACACCGTCCGATCCTATCTCAATATCCTTTATGACAGTCATATCCTGTGTGTTAACAGCAATAAGATGCTGCTTGTATGAATAGTTATATTTTGATTCATACTCTGACTGCTCGATCTCTTTAAGTTCCTCTTCTGACTTTAAGCTGTAAGAACTTGTACTGTATGTAAAAACAGCAGTATTGTCTTTTACTCCAAGAATCGAACCGGAACTTATGAGTTCATCATTCTTGTAATTCTCCCCAAGGAGTGCAATTACACTGACATCATTATATTTATTTGTCTTTGACTCGTCACTGTAATATACGTAATTAGGAAGTTCTAGCGGATTATATTTATTTTCATCTTCCTCTTCGTCAGGAGCATCCTCTACAGCGTCCTTTTCATCACCTTTTTCTTCGTTATCACTACCATTATCAACTACTGTTTTTTCATCGTTGTCTTTACCTGCATCATCGCTGTTCTTACAGCCTGCAAATGAACAGACAACAAGAAAAAAGGACAGAATAAATACAAAGTTTTTTTCCATCCTTTTTAATTTTCCTAAAAAACTATCCGAACAAAACATCTTAAAGTACCTCTCTTTTCTAATAATGTACTTTCAGAATAACTGTACATGAATACATTTTCAAGCAGTTACCGGCATAGTTTAAAGTTATTTAATTATATTTATATCTTTGTAAGAATTAATTTATTATTTCCTTAAGGGCATCAAGTACTGCATCTATATCTTCGTCATTGGCGTTCTCGCCCATATGTCCTATTCTTATAACTTTACCTGTCATAACGTCAAAGGAACCGGCAATCATTATATTATACTTTTCCTTCATTGTAGTTGTTATATAATCAGCAGTCATACCCTGTGGCACATTAAACACAGTTACAGTGTTAGAATAACCATCCTGCGCATATAACTCTAAGCCCATTCCTGTAATGGCATCTCTGGTTTTCTTTGCAATTCTTGCATGACGTCCGATTATGTCAGGATCATTCTTAACATTTTCAAGAGCACATCTTACACCCATAATATCGCTTGCAGGCATCGTGTATGGGAACCACTTATCCTCATAATAAGTCTTGAAAGTCATTAGGTTACAGTAAAATGAAGCCACCTTTGTCTTTCTTTCTTCAAATGCTTTCTTTGCATCATCGCTTACTGTCACAAGTGTCATTCCCACAGGTGCTGACAATGCTTTTTGCGAACCTCCGCACAAAATGTCTATACGTGCCTCATCCACATCAAGGTAATTACCAAACATGGCAGATACAGAATCCACAACTGTAAGAATGCCATATTCCTTAAGCAGTCGGCATATAGCTGTAACATCATTCAACATTCCCGTAGGAGTATCACAATGAACAACAGTTGCATACTTAAAATCATGATCATTATCAAGATATTCCTTAAGTGCTTTGACATCAATCTGTTTTCTGTAATCAGACTTATATACCACTGCCTGTCCACCGTACAGCGTAACAAAATCAGCAAATCCGGCTCCAAACACCCCATTGTCAAGAACAAGCACCCTGTCGTCCTTTTCAGTAAGTGTAGCAACCGCCGCTTCGAGTCCTAATATACCTTCTCCGCTAAGAAGATATGATTCATTTTTTGTATGAAGAAGCGAGCTTAAAAGTTCACATGTTTCTTTGTAATAATCATAAAACTGTGGATCAAGATCCGGATTGGTAGTCTCATAACTTCTTGCAAGTCTGACATTTTCCCTTACCTGAACCGGTCCCGGAGTCATAAGCTTTACCATACTATCATCTGCCTTTCTGGGATAATATAATTATCTTACATGTTTAACCTGTTTTTCCAAAGGAGTAATTATTGCCATTACAATTGCACCTGCCACAAGCACCTGCATAAGATTGCCCGGTACTGAGCCAAGAGGAACAATAAAACTCTTAAACAGGAATATTTCATATACATAATATCCTACAACCTTTATAATGGAAGCCACTATAATTGCGATAACTCTTGTACGTGTCTTAGAAGACTTTGAACAGATAAGACCTGCTACATATCCCATCAGTGCCACATCTATAAGAGTACATGGTGCATATATTGCCCAATTGGACATAAGGTCATATGCCGCCATTCCAACTCCACCGCATATTGCGGCACATCTTTTACCGTATAATATTGCAGCTACTAAAAGCGGTATATTACCAAGATGAATTAGACCACCCATTGTAGCCGGAAACTGCACATTAAGCAATGCGGTGAAAACAAATGTAAGTGCAATAAATACAGCTGTTATCGCCATCTCCTTTGTATTCGTCTTAGCTGCTACAGGCTTAACTCCTTCTTTATTAATTCCAACAGTAATTCCATCCTTCATAACTGTCCTCCTTTATATCTTCTATAGATTTTTCTTTATATTTTCTTATACTTAGCTCAAGCTTTTCTTATTTCTACTAACCTTATATGATTTATATGATAATCCAAATTCTAACGACTTCTTTTCTTTTTGTCAACACTTTTCTTAGAACTGTTATTTGAACTGCTCTTTGCACTGCTCTTTGCACTACTCTTTGCATTACTCTTTGTGTTAATCTTAGAATTGCCTTTGGCATCGAACTTTGTATTACTCTTTATATTCTTCTTTGAAGTATTACCATTATGATCTTTATTCTTTGAAGAATTTCCCTTGTAATCCTTTTTCCTTGAATCGTCACTAAATGGTCTTGGCGGTATCAGACAGCTCTTATCGTATCCGATCAAATCCTGTCTGCCCTCTTTTAGCAACGCCTTTTTTACAAGCTCATAATTCTCAGGATTTCTGTATTGGATAAGTGCTCGCTGCATAGCTTTCTCCGACGGAGCTTTTGGTACGTACACTTTCTTTAAATTACGTGGATCAACTCCTGTATAGTACATGCAGGTTGATATTGTTGACGGTGTAGGATAAAAATCCTGAACCTGCTGCGGCATGTAACCAAGATCCCTTATATACTCCGCAAGCCTTATTGCAGACTTTAGGGTTGAGCCAGGATGCGACGACATAAGATACGGCACTGCGTACTGTTCCTTTTTACTTAACTTATTAATCTTGGCATACCGCTCAAGAAAACTCTCATATACACTGTTTGACGGCTTACCCATAAGGCTTAAAACCTCATCCGCTACATGCTCGGGTGCCACACGAAGCTGGCCGCTTATGTGATTCTTACACAGCTCAGTTAAAAATGTATCATCCTTATCTGCCATTACGTAATCAAATCTTATTCCCGAACGTATAAATACTTTTTTCACTCCGTCAAGCGAACGAAGCTTGCGTAAAAGCTTTATATAATCGCTGTGGTCAACAATAAGGTTCTTACAAGGTGACGGGAACAGGCACTGCCTATTCTTGCACACGCCAAGTGTCTTTTGTTTTTCACATGAAGTATGACGGAAATTACCCGTAGGGCCGCCAACATCATGAATGTACCCCTTAAAATCCTTTTCCTTTATCATTCTCTTAGCTTCTTCAATTAAAGACGCGTGACTTCTTACCTGCACATGTCGTCCCTGGTGAAAAGTAAGCGCGCAGAAACTGCACCCTCCAAAGCACCCTCTGTTACTTGTAAGTGAAAACTTAATCTCAGACAATGCCGGTACGCCACCCATTTTTTCATATGAAGGATGATAAGCGTTCATATAGTTAAGAGAATATATATCATCCATCTCCTGCATCGTAAGATACATCGCCGGCGGGTTTGCCACCACATATACCTTATTTGGATATTCTTCAATAAGCGGCTTCGCCGTAAATGCGTCCGTGTTCTCATACTGGATATTAAAGCTTTTTGCATATTCTATTTTATCCGCCTGCATCTGTTCAAATGTAGGCAGCACAACCCCATCGTATACATTTTCGGGATTACGCGTCTTATACACCGTGCCCGCAACATAAGTAATATCAGACACATCCATGCCGCTCTCAAGCGCCTGTGCAATCTCTATAATACTCTTTTCTCCCATACCATAGGAAAGTATATCCGCACCGGAATCAAGAAGAATCGATCTTTTAAGCTTATCTGACCAATAATCATAATGGGCAAGTCTTCGAAGCGAAGCTTCTATACCTCCAAGAATAATCGGTGTATCCTTATATGTTCTTCTTATAAGATTACTGTATACAATAGTCGCATAATCCGGCCTTTTAAATCCTTCTCCCCCTGGAGTATACGCATCATTCTTACGCCTTTTTTTATTAACGGTATAATGATTAACCATCGAGTCCATGTTGCCTGCGCTCACAAGAAATCCAAGCCTTGGCTTGCCAAGAATACTTATGCTCTTATCATTCTTCCAATCCGGCTGCGATATAATTCCTACCTTATATCCATACGCTTCTAAAAGTCTGCTGATAATTGCAGTACCAAAAGAAGAATGGTCAACATAGGCGTCTCCCGTAACATACACGAAATCACACTGTGACCATCCTCTTTTATTCATGTCCTCTTTATTTATCGGCAAAAAATCTTTAATCATACCCGTTATTCCTTTAATACCGACTACTGCTACAACTCATGATTTTACTATATATCAAGTGCATATTCCAGCATTTTAAAAAAATATCTTCAAAGATATTATCCTTGAAGATATTTTTATAAATTACATAACCGGGATTATTGTTTTATTAATTGTTTATCCTATGTTTACTTTCCAATCTTTACAGTCTTCTTAGCAGACCATGCACTGTACAGATTCTTGCCTGCAACTGTTCTGAATGATCTTATTCTTACATAATAAGTCTTGTTCTTTGCAAGTTCGCTAATAACTTTGCTTACGTTATTAGCACCTTTTACAGTTACTATCTTATATGTTCCTGCTTTAAAATTCGATGTTGTTGCATACTGAATAACATAACCATTCACATATGAAAGCTTGTTCCATGTAGCTGTAATCTTTCCTTTTGAAGAATTCTTTACAGACTTAAGTGCTATTGTTGCAGGATTAACAGTGATTACCACCTTTTTAGTTACTTTAGTAAACACTTTGCTTTCTGTAGTTATGGTAATTACAGCCTTTCCTGAATAATTCTTTGCTATAGTTACTTTTCCTGTACCATCTACCTTGATATTCTTGTTATTCGATGTGTAAAGCATCTTTCCTCCGGTAGATTTCGCATTCAACTTGAATGACTGAGCCTTAGCTGATGCTGTCTTTGTATAAGATGTTGTTCCTGTTATCTTATTATTAAGTTCATACTTATTTTTGTATTTAACTGCATACTTATGTGCATAAGATTCCTTATCACATATTATTTTGAAAGATTCACCATTAGTGGCAAACGCATATCCACCTATAGTTGTTACACTTGATGGAACTTTTACACTTATTAATGATTTACAAGACTCAAAAGCATATCCACCTATTCTTGTTACACCATTTGAAATAGTTACATTTTTCAACTTGGAACAATAAGCAAATGCGTAGTTACCAATACTTTCAACGCTTGATGGGATGGTTATATTTGTAATGTCGCATTTTTCAAATGCGCACCCCCCTATAATTTTAACATCTGATGGGATTTGTGTCTTACTACTACCACATACTAAACCATCGGTTGCTGTTCTTATAATAGCATTACAATTATTTCTGCTGTCATAATTTTTATTTTCTGTGCTTACAGAGATGCTCTCTAATCCTGTTTCACAAAATGCATATGTACCTATTACATTCACAGTAGAAGGAATATATATGCTCTTCAAGCTATCACATTCCGAAAATGCTTCTTTACCTATTTTGGTTAAACCTTCTGACAGTTCCACTTTATTTAAGTTATTACATAAAGCAAATGCGCGTTCACCTATAACTGTTACACTGGATGGAAAGGTTACATTGGTTAATTTATCACAATTCCAAAATGCACATTCACCTATACTTTTTAATCCATCTGCTATTTCCACACTATTCAATTCAGGACATTCACAAAATGCATATTTTTCTATTGTTTTAACACTAGATGGTATTGATATATTTGTTAATTTACTTTGTCTGTAGAAAGCTCCTTCCCCTATACTCGTTACACTTGAAGGTATAACTGTTTTACAACATCCTATCACTAATTTGTCAGATGCTGTTTCAATGATTGCATTACAATTATCTCTGCTGTCATATTTCTTATTATTTTCATCAACTGTAATATTTTCTAACTTCACATAATAAAATGCTTCATCATCTATTTCAGATACACTTGAAGGAATATTTATACTTTTTAAACTACTGCAGCTTGAAAATACTCTAGGCCCTATTTTTTCTATTCCTTCTGACATTTCTACTTTCTCCAGTTTTTCACACCAAGAAAAAGCTTGTTCCTCAATTATTTTTACGGTTGATGGTATATAAACACTTTTAATTTCCTCATAAGGACTATCCTCATATTCAGCAAAGGCCGATTTTCCTATGATACGTACCTCAAGTCCATTAATTTTTTCAGGAATTATGACCTCTTCATTATTCCCAAAATATTCTGTAATCTTAACGTATGAATTATCAACAATTACATACCCATAGTCATCTTCCGTATACAAACTGTCATCATAAGCTTTAACCGCTTCTATTCCTGATACGTTTGATATAACACTTCCTTCAAACACTCCCAATACCATACATGACGACACTGCCGCGCCAGTCACTACTTTCAATAATTGCCTTTTTAAATTGTTATTTATCATATTGTTTACCTCATTTTCCCTAACAATCCCCAGTTAGTAAATTATTATTTGCAAATTCTAGCACCATAAAACCTTTTTATCAAGCTATACATTGTTCTATTCTAGGAAAATATGTACAAAAAAATATCCCTAAAGCGCAATATCTTTAGGGATATTTTTTAATTATTTCAACTTTTTAAAGCGTTTTTTATTTACTTTTTACTTTCCTATCTTAACACTATTTTTTGCAGACCAGCTACTGTATACATTCTTACCTGCAATAGTCTTGTAAGTTTTGATTCTTACATATCTACTTTCTTTCCATCTTTGGTTTTACCATCTTGTCATTAGCTACAAATATTCCAAGTGCCATCACACAAGGAATAATAGGTATCATCCACTTATCAAAGGCCGACATGTAAATCTTAATAATCTGTGCTTTAACAACAGGAAAATCAATACCCCCGAATTTATATATTATTACACTACCCGCAACAATCAAAAATGCCAGTATCGCCGTATATTCAAGAGCCATAGCAGTATCTGTAAGATATTCGCATATCATTCTCACATATACAAACAGCAGACCGATTGCAAACGGACAATATACATATTTAATACTTCCAAAAATGAAGTCATACTTTAAAATGTTAAACATCGCCATAGTAAGCGCCAGCTGCAAAACTCCGCCTACAAATGAAATGATAAAGAATGCAAGGTATCTTGCCATACCTTTTTCGATTCCCGATACCGGAAACGCGGTAAGCATCTTGTTCCATCTCGACTTACGATCGGTTACAACTATGGAAACCATAAGAAATACAACCATAATGGCTGCAAAACTCACAAGCATTACCCCGCCTTTAAACATTCTTTGAATTCTAAGTGCATATAATAAATGTGATTTATGCTGGAATTTTCTTAGAAGTGCCGTAACTATAACAAGCAGCAAATCTCCTCCAAAAAGAGTAATACCCATTAAATATATTTTTTTTCTAAGGGAAAATAAGTCCCTTATCATCAATCCTATCATGATGATCCTCCATCCAAATTATTAGCTTTTTGTTGTATTATCCAAAGTATAATACTTAAGAATATCCTCAAGCGTTGCATCACCAACCGGTATTGAAGGATATTTTTTCTTAAATTCATTTCTGTTATTAATAAGAATAACAGCACCTGTGCTGCTTTTTTCAAAGCCTACAATAAGCGATGCATCTATCTTAAATGGTTTTCCTTTAACATATTTAATTATTCCGTGACGTTCTAAAATACGTTCCTTTTTACCTGAAATCAGTATTTTTCCTTTATCAAGAACCGTCACATAATCAGCAACCTCATCAAAATCCTTATTGCCTCTTGAAAAATATAGGACACAATTATCCGAATCCTTAATGTATTCCTGCACCATCTTCTTAAGCTTTGGAATATACATCTCATCCATATCTGCAGTAGGCTCGTCAATTATAATGAGTTTTGAATCATGAGACAATGCCGCCGCCATCTGTATACATATATTTGTTCCTTTCGGAAGATACTTTATATTAGTATTAGGAAGTATGCTTAAATTCTCAAGATTTGAAAAATAAGTCTCTTCACTCCAGTTCTTATAAATGTTCTTAAATACGAGATTCATTCCCGTAACCGTCATTCCATCATCAAAACAGTAATCTCCCCAGATTACAGCCATGTCTTTCTTTACCTTTTTTTCAACCTTATCAACATCGCACCCGAATATTTTTATTTTTCCGCCGTCAATATTAATCATATTCATCATGGAGTCAAGAATTCTGGTCTTACCCGAACCGCTGTCTCCAAGCACCGCCATGACCGTTCCTTTTTTGACGTCAAAGCTTATATTGCTAAGTGAAAAACCGTCATAGTTTTTTGTTACACCTATGACCTGTGCAACCATTTCACTCATTTTCCAACCTCCACATTCTACGTTTCATTTAAACCTTATCTGTTATTTTGCATTCAGTCTCTGGCGCACGATTTCATATGCCAGAACTCCTGTAGCCACAGAAGCATTTAACGAATCAATGTCACCTTTCATAGGAATACTTGCTATGTAATCGCATTTTTCCTTAACAAGTCTTGATACGCCCTCTCCCTCGTTGCCGATTACAAGTCCGATTGAACCTGTAAGATTGACATCATACATCGCAGTTCCATCCATGTCCGCGCACACAAACCACATACCGCTTTTTTTCAGTTCTTCGATAGTGTTAGCTATGTTGGTTACCTTTGCAACAGGTGTGTAGTTAATCGCACCCGCAGAGGTTCTTGCTACCGTGGATGTCAGTCCCACCGCACGTCTTTTAGGGATGATAACGCCGTGCGCTCCGGCAAGATTTGCTGTTCTTATTATCGCACCAAGGTTATGTGGATCTTCAATGTTATCCAGAATAATAACAAACGGATCCTCGCCTTTCTCCTTTGCTGCCTCAAGAATATCATCTACAGTGGCATATTCGTAAGCAGCTGCGTAAGCTATGACTCCCTGATGTTTTCCTGTTGAAGACATCTCATCAAGACGCTCGCGCTTTACATAATTAATTATTGTATCACGTTTCTTTGCTTCCCTGACAACGGTACTTACAGGACCGTCCTTACAACCGTCAAGTATAAATACTTTGTCTATTGTCTTTCCCGAACGAAATGCTTCAATAACCGCATTTCTTCCTTCTATAACAGATTCTTCGTATCTCATATCATTCTCCATTTTTCGTATTAAAGCTAACTGTCAGACTCAATTCCCGTCTTCACAAGTTCAAGCATTCTCTCATGGCGTCCGCTCATATAAAGATAACCCATAAGCGCCTCGAAACCTGTCGCAACATGGTAGTCCGCTTTACTCGCATTTTTGGCACTTGTATGTACCTTAGCATTGCGGCCTCTTTTAAACACATCCATCTCTTCCTCTGTAAGGAGGCCTTCGATTCTCAAAAATGCTTCCTTCTGACTTTCAGCCTTAACAAGCTTTGTTGTCTTTGTATGAAGAGACTTAGAACTCGTATTACCTTTTCCGATTACCATAGACCTGATAATCAGGTCGTATACGCAATCTCCTATAAACGCAAAGGTAAGAGGCGAAACCGTCTTGATGTCCGCCTCCTTAATATCAAATGAGTCCAGTATTCTCGTATATGTTAATCTATCTTCTTCCATACCGTTCCTTCTCTTGTGTCCTTAAGCTCTATTCCACGCTCCAAAAGCTCATTTCTGATTGCATCTGCAGTAGCAAAATCCTTTTCTTTCTTAGCCGCAGCTCTCTGCTCTATTTTTTCAAGAACATACTTTTCAAGTTCCTCATCAACCTCATTGTTGCTTTCGCCTGCATCCAAAAGGCCTAATGAAAGAACCTCGTCATAACTCTTTACAAGAGCTAATTTTGTGGCATCTGAAATATCAGCCTTAAGCATGTCATAAAGAACTGTTATTGCCATTGAAGTATTAACATCATTTTCAAGAGCATCACTGAATTTCTTACGATACTCATCAAATGCGTTGTTATCAACATTACCGTCATCCTTAAGTGATGCTATCTTATTAATAAGTTTGTTGTAAGCAGTCTTTGTGTTATCCATAATCTCATAAGAAAACTCAAGTGGTTTTCTATAGTGTGACTGTAGACAGAACATTCTGTATACAAGCGGATTGTAACCCTTGCTCTCAAGTAATGACACTGTAAGGAAATCACCTTTTGACTTGCTCATTTTTCCTGAACGGTCATTAAGATGCTGTACATGGAACCAGTAATTACACCACTTATGTCCAAGATATGCCTCACTCTGGGCAATCTCATTAGTATGGTGAGGGAAAATGTTATCAACACCTCCACAGTGAATATCCATATATTCACCAAGATGCTTCATACTGATGCATGAGCACTCAATATGCCATCCCGGATAGCCAACGCCCCAAGGAGAATCCCATTTTAGAGCCTGGTCTTCAAACTTTGACTTTGTAAACCAAAGTACAAAATCATTTTTATTCTTCTTATTCTCATCCTCTGTTACATCGTCTCTAACTCCGACAAGAAGCTCATCCTGTGAATGATCTGAAAATACATGGTAATTGTCTAACTTAGAAGTATCAAAATATACATTGCCACCTGCAACGTAAGCATATCCCTTTTCAATAAGAACCTCTATCATATGTATAAATTCATCGATACAGTTTGTAGCAGGCTCAACAACGTCAGGAGTCTTAATGTTTAATTTCTTACAGTCCTCAAAAAATGCATCAGTATAAAACTTTGCAATCTCCATTACTGTCTTGTGCTCTCTTTTTGCACCCTTTAACATCTTATCCTCGCCCTCATCGGCGTCACTTGAAAGATGTCCGACATCTGTTATATTCATTACTCTCTTAACATCATAACCTACATATCTGAGTGCCTTTTCAAGAACATCCTCGCAAATGTAACTTCTAAGGTTACCGATATGCGCATAGTGATACACTGTAGGTCCGCAAGTGTACATTGCAATCTTGCCTTCTTCATTAGGTACAATCGTTTCAACCTTTTTGGTTAGAGTATTATATATATCCATATTATTAAATCCTTTCAACTGCTTCTATATATATTTAAATTTTTCACATTGTTATCTGTATTATTAATTATTTGAATCATTTAATATCGTTATTATCGGCACTTGCACCGACCGGACAGCCCTTACAGCCTCCACATGCTGCACGCGCTTCAAACCTGTCATCAGTCACAAGTCTGTCTATTGATGTAAGAAGACAAACCGCACTGGCACTGATTCCAAGTCCCTCTCCGGTAAAGCCAAGCTTTTCCTCAGTCGTCGCTTTGATATTAACCTGATCGCATCTTATATCAAGAGCTGTTGCAACATTAATAATCATATCCGGAATATGAGGAGCCATCTTTGGCTTCTGGGCTATAATCGTTGCATCTATATTTTCTATAAAATATCTTTTCTCATCCAAAAGCTCTTTCACATGAACAAGCAGTTTCATACTGTCTGCACCTTTATATCTTTCATCCGTATCCGGGAAATGCTTTCCTATATCTCCAAGTGCTGCTGCTCCAAGCAATGCATCCATTATTGCATGCAAAAGCACATCTGCATCCGAATGTCCAAGCAATCCTTTTTCATAAGGAATCTTCACTCCGCCGATTATAAGATCTCTGCCCTCCACAAGACGGTGAACATCATATCCGCTTCCTATCCTCAAGTTGCACCTCATTTCCGTGTATGAAAATACACCTATTCCATTAAAACATATAAATCATTATATTTTTATGCCATTTCTTTGTCAACCTAAAGTGAAACGGGGGACGGTTCCTCGTTCCAAGGTGCAAGTCAATAGGGACGGTTCTTAATGACTCATTCTTGGAACGAGGAACCGTCCCCCGTTTCACCCCCAGCCCAAAGTTTCAATAATTTTTTATTTTAGTGGTTGACAAACGTTTACCTTAGTTGTAACCTAAAGTAGACAATTGATTACCCCATTTAACTGCGGGTATCATTAGCGCTAATAATCATTTTGTTAAATTGCGAAAGGAGACTAACAATGGTCAACATATCCGACGCGGAGTGGAAAGTTATGAATGTATTATGGGAGAGCTCACCTAGAACAATAACTGAACTCACAAAGATATTATCAGAAACAGAAGGATGGTCTAAACATTCAATAATTACCTTTTTAAAACGACTGGACGCAAAAGGTGCAGTTTATTATGAAGAAGGTGAACGTGCAAAGCAGTATTATGCAAAGATTCCTCAAAATGAAGCTACTTTGGAGGAAACAAAGAATTTCTTAAACAAAGCTTTCAAAGGCAAAATTGGTCTTATGATTAACACCCTGGTAAAGGAAGAAGAACTTACCGAGCAGGATTTAGATGAATTGTACGAGATATTGGAGAAGGAGAGAAAAAATAGATGATGAATCTATATGTACACAGTCTGATGGGTTTAAGTCTGATTTCTTTATTTATATTGATAATCAGAAAACTGTTTGCAAATAAGCTTAGTAAAAGATTCATATACGGGTTGTGGCTTGCAGTTCCGGTATTTCTGATAACACTTCCGTTTATCAGACTGCCTCAATCGTTAAACAGTAACTTTTCAATCACATCTGCCTCATCAGTAATTGCAGGATTATTTCAGGCAGATACGTCTACAGACATTGATGAACCTGAAACCGCTAAAACTGAGGTTACCTCTTCATCAAATTCTGTGGACAGCACAAAAGAAACAGGGAAACAATCAGTAATGAATGTAGCTGCTGTTAATGAAACTAATAAATCAGCTACTACCGGGCAGGTTAATACACCAATCACGTCAAATACAAACAGTAACAAAAGCAATGTGGCAAATAACACTTTTACCGAAAATGAAAAATCAAACGACAACATTAATAATACAACACAGGCAGTGACTCAGACGGCATCTGCTAAAAGTGCTAAGACAATCTCAGTCGGAAAAATTATACGAATGATTATAGTAATCACATATCTTATCATCGTATCATTTTTAATGATTATGCTTTTCACGGTTAATACCAGGTATATTGCCTCATGCAAAAGGAAGAGAAAACTGCTCTTTCGCACTGAAAAAACCGGTCTTTGTGTTTATCATTTGGAAGCAATTACATCACCTTTCATTATGGGGAAATCTATCTATCTTCCATCATTTATGACGGATGAAGAGCAAATCAGATATGCTGTATTGCATGAAGAAGGGCATTTTAAACATGGCGATTCACTTTGGGTAATTGTACGATTTACTGTACTCACAATATTCTTTTACAACCCAATCGTCTGGATGGCATTTTTCGCTTCCGGCCGTGATTGTGAACTTGCCTGCGACGAAGAAGTTTTAAAACAAATTCATGAAAATGAAAGAAAACATTACGGTGCATGTCTTCTTGGCATCATAAAGAAAAGACAAAGCATGACCGACAGCATGGTTCTGTCAACCGGTATGAGTGCCGGTAAAAGATCTATGAAAGAAAGGATTGAAAATATTATGGCAAGAAATAAAAAGAGTCGTTTTGCAATGGCAGTTACCGTTGCATTAATGGTGGCAATTACAGGATGCGGTTATCAGACAAACAATAAATCAGATGATAACAAAGCATCAACAAAAGAAAGCAATACTTCTGACAACACAACAGATAACACAGAAGCACAATCAGATAATACAGAAGAAAAAACTGATACAACGGATACTGATATAAAAGATACTGCTAACGAAAAGAAGGATGATAAAGATACATCTGCTGACAATACCGAAGGCAGAGAAATTACAGACGAAGAAAAAACACTTTTAAGCACATGGGCAAGTGACAAAGGAAATTACGGTTTTCTCTTCTCAACATATGATGATCCTAAGGATGCAAATTATTATGAAGTATTTTACAGTGGTGCTGATATAGATTCTCAGGAAGACATTCCAAATGAGAAACTCGAAGAAGACTATTTAAAAATCACCGGATTCTCTGAAGTATTAACAGACATAAGTGTATTTAAGAAAAGTGATGTCAATGACTTTTTAAATAAAAAAGTCGGATTAAGCATTGATGACATAAACCTCGACGATTACGAATACTCTCCAACATATGATGCATACTACTTCCAGCATGGCGATACTAATTACACATCATTTACATGTACAGGCGGTACGGTATCTACAGACAACAACGGCAACGAAATCTATACCGCTACTTTTGTGCCTGAGTCAATGCCGGACAAAACATCCACAGCAACTTTAAAGAAGGATGGCAGCGATTACAAGATTTTGTCATGCAAGTCAAATATGTTAACTTTTGAAGATGAAACTTCCAATACAGATGAAGCCCAAGAAGTTAACTTAGAAGATGGTACATATGTCTGCAAACATATAGCTGACAGTGAACCTTATAAATCAAGAATAGACAATGAAGGCATTTTAACATACGGACGCGTGGATGACGGATATTTAATTATATCTGCTTCTATTGAGAAAAAGGACTCTCCTGAAATAAATTCTAATACAACAGAATTCATTCCATATTCAACAATGAAAATTAAAATATCAGATGATTTCAAGATATTTAGTTGCGGCGGCGAAGCAGATCCTTCAGAAGTTTCGTTTGACTTTTTTAATAATTCATATTTTATATCTGACTCAAAATGCAGCGGTCTTGATGTAATAATCACTATAAAAGATGGCAAAGCAGAACAAATGGATATTTGTTCTTAATGAGTCAATGGGTGAGTCAGTGGGGACGGTTCTTAGTGACTCATTCCAAAGTATAAATATCTTTCTCAAATATATAAAACAAGAGTCAAACGATAGAAAACCAACTATCGTTTGACTCTTTTTGACTATATATGATATCATTGCAAACATAAAGAATATAGGAGTATATTACTTCTAATTAAAATATTATTAGTCCTTAATTAATTCAACTGCTATTTCTTCTCCTTCTACTGTAACAGTTGCTTTATCACCTGACACATTTCCATCTGTCCCAAACAGCTTCACGGTAACCATTTGATTCTCCTTGTCAATCTCATACAAAGAACTGTCTGTCTTTTCATAGAACTTTACAAGCTCCTCAAATGAACTTAATCCAACAGTGTCTTTCCATGT
This sequence comes from uncultured Lachnospiraceae bacterium, assembly GCA_902766825.1. Classification (GTDB taxonomy): domain Bacteria; phylum Bacillota; class Clostridia; order Lachnospirales; family Lachnospiraceae; genus CACXFB01. Next base: position 2,038 of record CACXFB010000098.1, on the reverse strand, counting down.
CAAAAAATTTTTCTCTTTCCACTTAAGTCCCTCTTCATCATAGAACGGAGAAACCATATATCCGCCATCACTTTCCTCAGGATAAAATCCTGAAATAAGCTCATTATAAATTAGCGAATTCTCATTATCAATACAAAAATAAAAATAATGATTATTGGCGCCGATATAACATTTATTTGTTGGTGAATCCGATTTTTTGTAATCATCATCCAGATATACTACACTATCTATATCCTTTCCATCAAACATTTTATCAAGGGACAAATCCGTGACTTTGCATGTATAACTTAAATCAGAACATCGGCTTGGTTTTTCATCACAAATCTTTCCCAAGTCAAATCTTACCTTACCGTCCTGACTTTCCAATGTAAGATTATACTTACGATTATTGAATTTATAAAACACCAGTGCACCAATTATTACAGTTAAAAATGCCACTAAAGCTATCACGTATCTTTTATTCATATTGACCTCTTTTCTATAACTCACATATTTCTTACAGTACCTATAAACACCGGTATATCATACTCGTTATCATATATCATGTACACAAATGGTCTGTTCAGATACACCTTCTTTTTTTCCGGTTTGTCCTCCGAAAGATTACAGGTCACAACACGTTCACTTGTAACAGCTGCAGCAGTTGTCCTCTCTTCCTTAACATTTATATAGACATCCTGAACTATATTGTTCATAAAACCATTTTTAAATTCTGATATATCGGCTTTTTCCTGGTCTAATATATCTTTGATTCCCATTTCTTTAAACACATCATCTAAAACATACTCATCCTCAAATTTAAACTTAGGTATTCTTATATCTGTTTCAATATATTTTCTGCCATCTACTAAACTCTTTATTTTTTCGCCATCCAAGCTTTCAATATACTCTTCCACGCTCACATTCTCATCCGGCAAAAGTGCCACAAACGCGAACCTGCCATCTTTATATTCCTTTGAAAATCCACAGGCATTATCATCTTCTATGTAATCATAATCTGTTCCACATAAAAAATCTATTCGGGACTCTGTATAATCCTCGTTATAAAATCTGTATTCCTCCACATCATCTTTATCAAATTTATCCATCCATTCTGATTCAAAGAATACTGTATTTATAGCAAACAAATATAGGCTTTTATTTATATCACCCTCTTTTAATATTTCATCAAATAGTCCATGTGTCTTTTTGGCAACCCAGTTATTAATATCAAGCCTTGTAGACTCGTCAAAAGGTGCATTATAAATATCCGTATTGTAAAAATCTTTATTAGTCTGAATAAATTTTTGACTTACACTATCTGCAATACTGTTGTTAAACCAAAGAGAATTTCCAATCTCAAGAGGATTCATTTGCTCATTACTTTTCATATAATTACAGGCAAAATCATTCATCTTACCAATCTCAATTCCAAACGCATCTTCAATCTGCTTTAATGTTTCATTTTGTGCACCATTAGCCACTAGTGCCATTGCCATCATCGCAGAAAGCGGTGAAAAAACTATATTACTGTTCTTACCGGAATTATTCTTGTCATCTTCATTCCTAATTAGTACCTTAAACATGTCTAAACTACAGTCAGCAACAGCCTTTTTTGCGTCATCTATCGCATTGCCATCCTGAGCAACTAAACTCTTCGTAACACCATCCGACATACTCTTTGCTGTATAGACCCACTCTGTTTCCTCTTTGCTCTCTTTATGTTGTCTTTCCCCGTTATCATTAATCATACCTTTAATTTTTGGCACAAATAATGCACCGGCAACAACTATGCCTATAAGCACTACTGCCATCAACAAGTCTACCCTAATTTTTTTTATTTTTTTCTTCTCCATCTTCATCTTCCTTTCATACTGATTAATTAATTTCATCATTAAATGAGTACTCATAATTTATCTCGTAAAAAAGTTTCCGATGGTTGCAAAATGAGTTTTGCATTGTAATGTTTTCGTTACATAGAAACCCATCTTGGGAATCTAATGGAAAGGAGGTATTTGTCTATGCTTACACTAACCGATCTTATCACAGTCGTTTGTTG